>NZ_JFJW01000033.1:22256-28288 GCF_000611125.1 Cupriavidus sp. SK-4 | reverse complement strand
CCGCGGCCACTGGCCGCCGCGCGGGCGGCGGCTGTCGGACAGCGCGCCGCGCCAGGCCAGCAGCGCCAGCGCCAGCAGCGCGGCCAGCACGGCGCGCGCCAGTGCCACAAAGATCGGGTCCAGCTCGGCCACCGCCATGCGCGTGAACGGCAGCGTCTGGCTGAAGATCGCCACGCCGACAAAGCCGAGCAGCATGCCGCCGGAGGCCGGTGGGGCAGACGTCAGTGGCGGCGAAGCGGGGCGGCTGGCGGGCATGGTCTGGGTCTTGGTTGTCATTGGCTCGGAATCGGATCGCCGCCGCGGGTCACTGCACGCCCGGGCTGGCACTGATCGCAATCCACAGTGCGGTCAGCGCCAGCGCCGCGCCCATGGCGCGGTTGAACCAGCGCACGCGCTGGCCTTGCTGCAGCCATTGCCGCAGCGACGCGCCCAGCACGCCGTACACGCCGTTGCTGACAAAGCCCAGCACGCCGAACACGCCGCACACCAGCAGCACGCGCTGCAGCGGCGAGGGCGCGCCCGTCATGTAAGAGGCCGCGACCGCCAGCGCCAGCATCCACGCCTTGATGTTGGCGTACTGCAGCACCGCCGACTGCCACACGCTCAGCGGGCGCAGCACCTGCTTCTGCGCCAGCACCGTGCTGCGCGCGATCTTCCACGCCAGCCACAGCAGGTAGGCCACGCCGGCCAGGTGCACGCCGGCGGCCAGCGCGGGCTGGCCCAGGATCAGCGCGCCCACGCCCAGCGCGCACAGCGCGAGGATGCTGGCAAAGCCGAAGGCCACGCCCACGCAGTGCGGCAGCGTGGCGCGCAGCCCGAAGTTGGCGCCGGTGACCGCGGCGATGGTGGTGTTGGGCCCGGGCGTGAACAGGCCCACCGTCAGCAGGGTCAGCAGGGCCAGGAACTGCGCGGCCGTCAGGCCGGTGAGCAAGCCGGACGCCATCACGCGAACGCAACCGCCACGCGCCGGTTGGTGCGGCTCTTCTTCTCGATCTTGGTCACCACCACCGCGCCGATCTCGCTGGTGTTGGCCACGTGCGTGCCGCCGCAGGGCTGGCGGTCCACGCCGGGGATCTCGATGATGCGGATGCTGGCGGTGCCCGCCGGCGGCGCGGCGCCGATGGTGCGCACCAGCTCGGGCTGGGCGGCCAGTTCCTGCGGCGTGATCAGCGTGGTGCGCACCGCGGTGTTGGCGTGGATCAGCGCGTTCAGGCGCTCGGTCAGGTCGGCCTTGTCCAGGGTCGATTCCGGCAGGTCGAAGTCGACCCGTGCCGACTCCGGCGAGATGCCGCAGCCGGTCACCGGCGCCGGGATCAGCGAGCCCAGCAGGTGCAGGCAGGTATGCAGCCGCATCAGCTTGTGGCGGCGCGCCCAGTCGATGGTCACGGTGACTCGCTCGCCCACGCGCGGCAGCGGCGCATCCGGTGCCGGCACATGCAGGATGCGGCTGCGGTCGTCGGCGTAGACAGTGTCGACGATGGCCACCGTGCGCCCGTCGGCCAGCGCCAGCGTGGCGGTGTCGCCGGCCTGGCCGCCGCTGCGCGCGTAGCACACGGTTTCGTCGAGTTCGATCCCTTCGGCGCCGGCCGCCACCACGGTGGCGGTGCAGTGGTCGAGGTAGGGGTCTTCGTCGAAGCGCTTGCGGGTGGCGGACATCGGGGGTCTCCTGGTGGGCTTGTTCTGGGTGTGGCTAGCGCAGGGTGCGGATGCCCTGCGCGGTTTCGATTTCGGCAATCAGTTCAGGCGGGCCCTCGGCCTGCTCGATGGCGATGAGGTGGTCGGCGCCCAGCCAGGCCAGCCCCTGGCGCAGCAGCTCGGCGCGCGGGTGGCGCCCGGACAGCTTGCGCAGCGCCAGGTCCTGCCGCGGCAGGCTGACGCCGGGGTAGCTGGCCACGTCCCACTGGATCAGGCTGGGCAGCAGGCCGTCGCCGGCGCTGTTGGCTTCGCCCGGCCAGGCGGGCAGGCTGCCGTCCTCGGGCACGGTGATGCGCCAGTGCAGGCCGCCGCGGGTCATCGGGATGACCGGGGCGATGCGCTCCGGGTACTGCGCCTGCCATCGGCCCAGGTCGGCAGGGCGTTCCACGCGCGCGGCCCAGTGCAGCAGGAACGGGCCGTCGCGCAGGCGCTGCTGCACGGCCTCGGTGTCCAGGCCGAACCAGCGCGGGCGTGCCGGCGCGGCGGCGGCAGGATCGACCGCGATCACTTCCAGGTAGACGCCGCCGAACATGCCCAGCACGCGGTTGTGCGTGCCCATGGCCGTGTGCGTACCGCCGCCCTGGGGCGCAATGCCCAGCAGGCCGGCAACGTAGTCCGTGCCGGCGTCCAGGTCGGACGCGGCGATGACGAGGTGATCGAGGGCGAGCTTCATCTTGGCTTGATGGTAGACAAGGTAGTCGGTACAGTACCGGTACAGTTGAGCGGATCGTATTCAGTACAGTTGCAGGAGCAGCACATGGATGCCAACAGCAGGGACGGCGACGCCGGCAGCGAGACCGCCACCGTCATCCGTCAGAAGGATAGCGGAGGCGGCGCCCAAAGCACATCGGGACATGCCTCCGGCCGCGCGCTGCGGCTGGTGGTGCCGCCCACCGAGCGCTTCCCGGATCCGATCCCATCGGCGCAGATGACGCTGGTCGAGCAGCTGACCGAATGGGCCCGCATGCGCATCGACGAGCGCGTGTTCCGCGCCGGCATGCGCATGCCGTCGATCCGGCAGCTGGCGCAGGAGAAGGGCATCTCGCGCTTTACCGTGGTCGAGGCCTATGAGCGGCTGGTGGCGCTGGGCTACCTGGAATCGCGCCGCGGCTCCGGCTTCTACGTGCGCGAGCGCGCCCCGGCCGCACCCGCGGCGCCGGTGTCCGGCAACGTGGCGGTGGCGCGCAATATCGACGTGACCTGGCTGCTGCGCAGCATGTTCCATACCGCCGAGGCGCACAAGGCGCCAGGGCTGGGCTTCCTGCCCAATGACTGGCTCGACGGCGAACTGATCGCCAGCGCGCTGCGCGGGCTGGGCCGCCAGCCCGGCAACCATTTCCTGGCCAGCGGCACGCCGCAGGGCTTCCTGCCGCTGCGCCAGCAGCTGCGCACCCGGCTGGAAGAACTGGAGATCGGTGCCAGCGCCGAGCAGATCGTGCTGACCTCGGGCATCACCCAGGCCCTGGACCTGATCGCGCGGCTCTACCTGCAGCCCGGCGACTCGGTGCTGGTGGGCGATCCGGCCTGGTTCGTGATGTTCGGCCGCTTTGCCGCGCAGGGCGCCCAGGTGATCGGGGTGCCGTACACGGCCGAAGGGCCGGACCTGGAGGCGCTGGAGCGCATCGTGCAGGCACGGCGGCCCAAGCTGTTCGTGATCAACTCGGTGCTGCACAACCCCACCGGCACCTCGCTGTCGGCGGCCAAGGCCTTCCAGCTGCTGCGCCTGGCCGAGCAGTACGACTTCCTGATCGTCGAGGACGATATCTACTGCGACCTGTGCCCGCCCGGCCACGCCGCCACCCGGCTGGCCAGCCTGGACCAGCTGCGCCGGGTGATCTACCTGGGCAGCTTTTCCAAGACCCTGGCGGCCAACCTGCGCGTGGGCTTTATCGCCGCGCACCCGGAGATGGCGTCGGCGCTGACCGACAGCAAGCTGCTGGCGGGGCTGGCCACGCCGGAGATCAACGAGCGCGTGCTGTACAAGGTGCTGACCGAGGGCCACTACCGCAAGCATGTGGAGCGCGTGCGCACCCGGCTGGACCGCGCCCGCGACGAGACCCGGCGCGAGCTGGAGCACCTGGGCCTGCGGCTCTTTCCCGGCCAGCACGCCGGCATGTACCTGTGGGCCGATACCGGCCGCGACACCAACGCGATCGCCACCGCGGGGCATGAAGAGGGATACCTGTTCGCCCCGGGCAGCCTGTTCTCGCCGTCGCAGATGCCGTCGGGCTGGATGCGCTTCAACGTCGCCAGCAGCGGCCACCCGGACATGCTGGCCTTCCTGGCGCGCCAGCTCGAGCGCCTGTAAGTCACATCCCGGCAGCACCCGGGCCTTGAAAAATGGCCCGGGCGGCCCTATGTCTGGCGGCACCGGCCACAGGACCGTGGCCACACCCACTTTCCAGATTCGCCTGTTTCCAAGAGGAGAACCATGACCGCACCGCACGAGACGATGAGCTTCCAGGCGGAAGTGAAGCAACTGCTGCACCTGATGATCCACTCGCTATACAGCAACAAGGAAATCTTTCTGCGCGAGCTGGTCTCGAATGCTTCGGACGCCACCGACAAGCTGCGCTTCGAGGCGATTGCGAACCCGGCCCTGCTGGAAAACGACGCCGACCTGGCCATCCGCATCGAGGCCGACCCGCAGGCGCGCACGCTGACGATCACCGACAACGGCATCGGCATGAGCCGCGACGAGGCCATCCGCAACCTCGGCACCATCGCCCGCTCGGGTACCAAGGAATTCTTCCAGCAGCTTTCCGGCGACCAGCAGAAGGACGCCGCGCTGATCGGCCAGTTCGGCGTGGGCTTCTACTCGGCCTTTATCGTCGCCGACAAGGTCACGGTGGAAACGCGCCGCGCCGGCCTGGGCGCCGAAGACGCAGTGCGCTGGGAAAGCACCGGCGACGGCGAGTTCACCATCGATGCCATCGCCCGCAACGAGCGCGGCACCACCATCACGCTGCACCTGCGCGAGGGCGAGGACGACTTCCTCTCGGCCTGGCGCCTGAAGGGCATCATCCAGAAGTACTCGGACCATATCTCGCTGCCGATCCGCATGCCCAAGGAGATCTGGGATGCCGAGGCCAGCGCCTACAAGCGCACCGACGAGTGGGAAAGCGTCAACCAGGCCAGCGCCCTGTGGACGCGCGCCAAGTCGGACATCACCGACGAGCAGTACACCGCCTTCTACCACCACATCGCACACGCGCACGACAACGAGGCGCCGCTGGCCTGGACCCACAACCGCGTGGAAGGCCGCAGCGAGTACACGCAGCTGCTGTACATCCCGGCGCGCGCACCGTTCGACCTGTGGGACCGCAACCACAAGGCCGGCCTCAAGCTGTATGTGAAGCGCGTCTTTATCATGGACGATGCCGACCAGCTGCTGCCCGCCTACCTGCGCTTCGTCAAGGGCGTGGTCGATTCGGCCGACCTGCCGCTGAACGTGTCGCGTGAACTGCTGCAGGAAAGCCGCGACGTAAAGGCGATCCGCGAAGGCTGCACCAAGCGTGTGCTGTCGATGCTCGAGACGCTGGCGGATAGCGATGACGAAGCCGAACGCGCCAAGTACACCACCTTCTGGCAGCAGTTCGGCCAGGTGCTCAAGGAAGGCATGGGTGAAGACCCGGCCAACCAGGAGCGCATCGCGAAGTTGCTGCGCTTTGCCTCGACGCACAACGACACCGCCGAGCAGAGCGTGGCGCTGGCGCAGTACGTCAGCCGCATGAAGGAAGGCCAGGACAAGATCTACTACGTGACCGCCGACACCTGGGCTGCCGCGAAGAACAGCCCGCATCTGGAAGTGTTCCGCAAGAAGGGCATTGAAGTCCTGCTGCTGACCGACCGCGTGGACGAGTGGATGCTTTCCTTTGTACGCGAGTTCGACGGCAAGGAACTGGTCTCGGTGGCCCGCGGCGACCTCGACCTGGGCAAGCTCGCTGACGAAGCCGAGAAGGCCGAACAGGAAAAGGCTGAGAACGACTGGAAGGACGTGGTCGCCCGCGCCAAGGCTGTGCTCGACGGCAAGGCCAAGGACGTGCGCGTGACGCTGCGCCTGACCGACTCCGCCTCGTGCCTGGTTTCGGACGAAGGCGACATGAGCGGCTACCTGCAGCGCATGCTGAAGCAGGCAGGCCAGAAGGCGCCGGACGCGCAGCCGATCCTGGAGCTGAATCCGGACCACGCGCTGGTGAAGAAGCTACGCGACCTGCCGGAAGGGGATGCCTTCAGCGACCGCGTGCAGGTGCTGTTCGACCAGGCGCTGCTGGCCGAAGGCGGCATGCTGGACGATCCTGCTGCGTATGTGCAGCGCGTGAACAAGCTGCTGGCCT
>NZ_JFJW01000033.1:200-22238 GCF_000611125.1 Cupriavidus sp. SK-4 | reverse complement strand
TGCCCCCGCCGCGCAGGCGGCGGGGGATTCCCATCTCAAATGTTGTAACGGAGCGCGTGACCGATGACGCTGAAGCGGTGCTTCCCGCCTGTCGTTGACGCCGGCACGCGCATCCTTATTCTCGGTAGCTTGCCGGGCGAGGCGTCACTGGCGCAAAGCCAGTATTACGCGCATCGGCAGAATCAGTTCTGGCGCCTGACCGGCGAGGTTCTGGGTGAAGACCTGGTCCACATGGACTATGCTGCGCGGCTGCAAACGCTTCTGGCGCATCACGTCGGTCTGTGGGACGTGGTGGCGGAAGCGAAGCGTGAGGGTAGCCTGGACAGCAACATCCGGGATCACGCCGGCAACGATCTGGTCAGCCTGATCGAATCACTACCCAGGCTGGCTGTCATCGCCTTCAATGGCGGCACTGCTGCGCGTATCGGTTTGAAGGCGCTCGGGCAGCATGACGACCATCACCGGATTATCAAGCTTCCATCCAGTAGTCCCGCTCATACCTTGTCCTACCCGGAAAAGCTGCGCGCCTGGCAGGCATTGCAGGCGTGGCTGCCTGTCAAGCCGCGTCTGGCATAGCTCGTTCACGCACCCACGTTACCTGGGCATCCCTTCATACATGCCGGTGACGTCATCCATCACCTGAAGAATACGCTCGCTGGTCGTGGCGATGTTTCTCAACTGTTCCGCGCGACTGACCCCGGTCTGATTGAGTGCCTCTTCAAAGAACAGCCACTGAGAGCCGGCAAGCAGCAGTTCGCGACGGATTGCCGCGGTGTTTTGCGGCGCCGAGGCGAGAAGCTCCTGCGCGGCTGCGAATTCCCTGGTAGCCGTGTCCAGATCCTGCGCCATCTGGGGGGAGGTAATGCCCCAGGCGCGGAACATGCTGATCTTGGCGATTCTCTGCGAGAGCATCCGCTGGCGGCCGGCAACGTTGATCAGCTTGCCCGTCGCGGTGCCGGAATGTTTCTCGAGCTGGAGGGTTCCCTGTTGCGCAAGCTTCAGCACCTCCTCGCTCATTTTTGCGATGGTTTTCGCGCTATCGGGATTCGGATCGCCGCCGGACAGCAACTGTCTATAAGGAATCCATGTCTGCTCGAGCCTGCCGTAGGTGTCCTTGATCTCCGGCGTGGGCGCGAACGCCTTCAGCTCCATGAGCTGCTTGTCGAAGAGCTCCACGGACTGCTCGAGAATCTTCTTCGAACGTTCGACTTCAACGCCGAGGCCAGCCTGGCAGTAAGCCTTGGCCATGCGCTGAGACAGCATGCGCTGGCGGCCCGCCTTGTTGATCGCCGCGTTGATCGTCAGCGTTTCGGCGGCAGCGGTCCCGGCCAGGACCAGCGCCAGGACGCTGCAGGCAATCAGGCAGAAGGAACAGAGGTAACGTTTCAAGGGCGTCTCCGCATCAAACTCTGGTTGATCCTTTGGGCGCATCGTTCGAGCCGACGACGTGGCGGATCAGCTGGTCCATTTGCTTGATGATGTCCGCAAGCACCTGCGTGATCACCGTGAACTCCCTGCCGTACTCTCCCGCCCGCGCCGCCGAGATGCGCGCATTCATTGCGACGATGTTCGCCTGCATCGAAATACCGCTGAGGCGATCGGCGAGGTCGGTCTGGCGTTTGCGCACAGCGAGCTCGCAACGGTGCATTTCCTCCTGGTAGGCCTGCGTGACGGTCTGCAGCAGCTCAAGTATTGGCGTGGCCTGCGTCACAAGCACATCAAGGGATGACGCTTGCCGGCTGGCGTCGGCCAGGGGTGCGTCTATCGCTGTCCTGACCCGGGCGATGAATTCACGGATACGCGCGTCAGCGCGCGCACTGCCAAAGTACAGTTGCTGCAAGGCGGCGGAGAATGTGCCGGGGAAACGCTCATTGTCCGTCACGAGATCCGAATGCGCCGACTCGAACATTGACAGGCACTTGCGCGCGATATCGAGCGCGGCAGTGTCCCCCCGCGAAGCAAGCAGCATCTGGAGGACGATCCGTTGCGACAGCATGCGCTGCCTTCCGGAAAGGTTGATCAATGCGCCGATGGTTTCGGCGGACACTTCGGTCTCGGGTGACTGAGTAGAGAGAGCGTTCATGCCATGCCTTGCAGGTAGTGTCGACGCAGACGCAAACCGCGCTGACGGCAAAGCAAAAGCGCCCCGAAGCGAGATGCCTGCGAACCGGTTGTCCGGTTCGTGGTCCATTCGCATCGGGGCGTCGTTGCCCGGGATGCCCCTTTTCGGAGCATGTCATCGCGACTTGCCAGCTTGTTTCAAGGCCGCCGTTGGCCTGAGTGTCCTCTACGCAATATCTATGCCGTAGCTCACGGAAGTTGCATCAGGCTTCCTTCGGCGGCACCCGCCTCGTGCTGCAGCAACAGCCAGTCGCGAAACACCTTCAGCGCCCGCATCTGTGCCGACGCCGGCGGATACACCAGGTAATAGCCCTTCGGATGCTGCCAGGCGGCGTCGGAAAGGCGCTCCAGCCTGCCGGCGGCCAGCAGGTCCCCGGCCATGTAGGCGGGCAGCAGCGCCACGCCCATCCCCGCCACGGTGGCGTTCAAAGCCATCGACATCACCTCGTAGCGCGGCCCTACGTGGCCCGGGCTGGCTTCGATGCCTTGCTGTGCGAACCAGCCTTCCCATGCGTCGGGCAGCGTCAGGTGCTGGATCAGCGCCGACCGCGGCGTGCCGGCGTCGATCTCCCGGCCATGCGCGGCCACCCATGACGGCGCGGCATAGGGCGACAGCTGCAGCGGCACCACGAAATCGTTATGCAGGCCTGGCCGCTGGCCGTCGCCGAACTCCAGCGAGGCCTCCACGGACGCGGTGCTGAAGTCCACCGGACCCACGCGCGTGCGCAGGTTCAGGGTGATCTCGCCGTGCGCGCGCGTAAATGCGGGCAGGCGCGGAATCAGCCAGTAGCTGCCCAGCGACGCACCCACCGAGAGCGACAGGGCACCACCCCTGCCCTTGAGGGCCATCACGTTCATGGTGGCCCGCTCCAGTTGCCGCAGCAGCGGCGCAATTTCAGCCAGGTATTCGCGCCCCGCATCGGTGAGCGCCATGGCGTCGCGCCGGCCGCTGAAGAGCGGCACCCCGAGGCGGTCTTCCAGGGTCTGGATCTGGCGGCTGACCGCGCCCTGGGTCAGGTTCAGCTCGCGTGCCGCGGCAGTGAACGAGCGCAGGCGGGCGCTGGATTCAAAGCACGCCAGGGACTGGGTGGAGGGTGGGCGGAACATCGGATTTCATGAGAATAGTGCAGGTATCGGTAGGAAATTTCTTAGCAATTCCAGTCAGATCGTCCCGCCTGCATGAGGGAAGCTCATGATAACCGCAGCAAAAGTGGTTTGCCAGGCAATGGCCGCGATCGGATCATCAGGGGCATGAATTCCTGACAGCGCTTCGCCGGCCGCGAAGTGCCTGTCCGAACCTGGCGGATTGGAAGATGCTTGATCTCATTATCGAAGGCGGCACCGTGATCGATGGCACCGGTGCGCCGCGCAAGGCGTGCGACGTCGGTATCCGCTCAGGCCGGATCGCACAGCTTGGCGACCTGCGCGGTGCCGCGGCCCGGGCCCGCCAGGACGCTGCCGGCCGCATCGTCGCACCCGGCTTCATCGATGTGCACACCCACGACGACCGCCTGCTGCTCGATGCGCCGCAGGGGGCGCATCCCAAGCTGTCGCAGGGCATTACCACGGTGATCACCGGCAACTGCGGCATCAGCCTGGCGCCGCTGCTGACCGACAACCCGCCGGCACCGCTGGACCTGCTGGGCGACGACGCCTGGCGCTTCGAGCGTTTTGCCGGCTACCTCGATGCACTGGAGGCCGGGGGGCCGGCGCTCAACGCGGCCTGCCTGATCGGCCATTCGACATTGCGCGTGCGCCATATGGGCCGGCTCGACCGGCCAGCCACCGGGCGCGAAGCCGAGCGCATGGCGCAGGACCTGGCCGAGGCGCTGGAGGCGGGTGCCATCGGCATGTCCACGGGCCTTTACTATCCGCCGGCGCGCGCCGCCACGGCCGACGAAGTGATCGCCGTGGGCGCGCCGCTGGCGGATGCCGCGGGCATCATCACCATGCATATCCGCGACGAGGGCGACGCCATCGAAGACGCCATGCGCGAGGCGCTGCATATCGGGCGCGAACTGGGCATCGACACCGTGCTGTCGCACCACAAGCTGGTCGGGCGCAGCAACCACGGCCGCTCGGTGCAGACGCTTGCCATGCTGGAGCAGGCCGCGCGCGAGCAATCGGTGTGCATCGACTGCTATCCCTACAACGCTTCGTCGACGATGCTGCTGGCATCGCGCGTGCGCCAGTCCGACGATGTGCTCGTGACCTGGTCCAGGTCCGACCCGTCCGCGGCGGGGAAGTCGCTGTTCAGGCTCGCGCGCGAACGCAATCTCGACCCGGAGGCACTGGCGCAGGCGCTGACGCCGGCCGGCGCGGTGTACTTCGCCATGAGCGAGGACGACGTCGAACGCATCCTGGCGCATCCGCTCACCATGATCGGCTCCGACGGCCTCGCCCACGATCAGAGCCCGCACCCGCGCCTGTGGGGCAGTTTCCCGCGCGTGCTGGGGCATTACGCGCGCCGGCGCGGGCTGTTCTCACTGGAAACGGCGGTCCACAAGATGACCGGGCTGAGCGCGCGGCGCTTCGGCCTGCCGCGCCGCGGGACCATCGCGGCCGGCAATTTTGCCGACCTGGTGATCTTCGACGAGGCTGGCGTGGCTGACCGCGCTTCCTTCGAGCAACCCACTGAAGTCAGCGCCGGTATCGACGCTGTCTTCGTCAACGGGCGACTGGCCTGGGGGCACGGCCGCAGCTGGGATGTCCATGCCGGCCATGTGATCCGCCGCCGCGCCGGCGCGGGCCAGGACTGATACGGCGCCAGGCACGCACTGGTTCGAACGCGCCCCCGAAGCCGATCCACCCTACGGTCCCATCCAATACACAAAAGGAGACATGTGAAGCATCCCGACAACCTGGGGGCGCCTGGCGCCCATCCGGCGGCGCCCGCGCCGCTCTATTCACGGCCGCGCAAGACTTTCCTGCTCGCCATGCTGTTGCTGTCATGGATTCTCGGCAATGCCGACCGCATGGCGATGAGCGTGTCGATCGTCCCGATCCAGAATGAATTCAGCCTCGACGCGCGATCGGCCGGCCTGTTGCTGAGCGCCTTCTATGTGAGCTACGCGCTCATGCAGCTCGCCGCTGGCTGGCTGGGCGACCGCTTCGGTGCGCGCGTCATCCTGGTGTTCTCGGTGGCGTGCTGGTCGGTCTTCACCGGGGCCACGGGCATGGCCACCACCTTTGCCATGCTGCTCGTGGTCCGCGTGCTGTTCGGCATCGGCGAGGGCGGCTTCGCGCCGGCCAGTTCGGTGACCATTGCCGAGACCTTTCCCAAGCCTGAGCGCGCGCGCGCCAAGTCGCTGGTGATCGGGGCTTCGTTCCTCGGCAGCGCGATCGGCTCGGGCGCCATCGCCGCGCTGATCCACACCCATGGCTGGCGCTTTGCCTATCACGTCTTCGGCCTGTTCGGGATCCTCGTGGCGGTGGTGCTGTGGTTTGCCGTCAAGCGTCCGCCGCGGCGCCCGAAGCAGGCGGGCAAGGCCGCGTTCAGCGCGCTGCTGCGCTCGCTGGTGCTGCGCAAGACCATGCTGATCTTCTTCTTTGCCAACATCGTGTACGTGGCGCTGGTGTCGTGGATGCCGTCCTTCCTCATCCGAGTGCGCCACATCGACATCCTGCACGCCGGCATCGCCTCGGCGGTGCCCTATGTGGTGGCCTTTGCCTGCCTGCTCTTGGTGGGCTGGCTGCTCGACAAGGTCGGCCAAGGCCGCGAACGCGTGTTCATGGCGGTCGGCGCCACCGCCATGGCCGTCTTCATTGCGCTGATGGCGTATGCCGAATCGCTGCCCGCGATGCTCACGCTGTGGACGCTTGCGCTGATGGGCTACACGGTGGTGTATGGCACGGTCTTTGCCATCCCGCTCAAGCATATTCCGGATGAATCGGTGGGCTCGGCCGCCGGCATCATCAACTTCGGCGGCCAGCTCGCAGCGGCGATTTCGCCGGCGCTGATCGGCGTGCTGATGGATCTGGTGCCCGGCTCCTACGTGCTGCCCTACGCGGCCCTGCTGGTGTCCGCCCTGGGCGCGCTGGTGGTGGCGCTGACGTGGCGCCCGGGCAGCCATGCCGGCGGGCCAGGCGAGGCCGCCGGCGTGGCAGCCTGAGCCGCATTGCGATGGGGACCAGCATGACCGTAAAGGTATTGGGCGTCGCCTCTGGCCAGCAGGCCGCCAACGGCGCCGCGCTGATGGCGGAGCTGGCGCAGAGCCCGGCCGCGGCGGGCGGGGTCCGCTTCCTGATGGAGCCGTCGCATCCGCTGGCGGCCCTCATGCCCGCTGCCGCCGTCAGCGCGCAGGCCGAGCGCCTGCACGTGCTGCAGCAATGCCAGGCCTTGCAGGCCGCGGGCGCGAGCCGCATCCTGGTGCCCTGCCTGGCCGCACAGGCCGTGCTGGCGCTGTTGCAGGCCGAACTGGACGTGCCGCTGGTGAGCCTGGCCGCCGCGCTGCGCGATCGCCTGGCCGGCGTGGCGCAGCCGGGCGACGCGATCGGCGTGCTGGCGACCGACGATGCGCGCGACACGGGCTTCTTCGGCGACGCGCTGGGCACGAACTACCGCGTGGTCTACCTGGCGCCAGGGGGGGGCGGAGCAGGGCGGCAAGCCGAAGTGCGAGCAATCGTGCGCGTCGGCGGCATCGCGTGCCGCCGCCCTGGTCCGACGATGTCGTGGTGATCGACCTCCTCCAGGCCTACGCAGATTACGCGCTGCGTCTTGACGACTGCGGCGAGCGCAGCCTGCGCGCTTCAAGCTTGGCATCGTCGGTGGCATCGGCCCGGCGGCGACGGTGGACTTCATGGCAAAGATCGTGCGCAACACCAGCGCCGCAAAGGACCAGGACCACATCAGGCTGCTGGTTGAGCAGAACCCGCAGATCCCTGACCGCACCGCCCATCTGCTGCACCAGGCGGACGACCCGACGCTCGCGCTATACGCAACCTGCCGGCGCCTGGAAGCGGGCGGCGCGAGCGCGATCGCCTTGCCCTGCAATACCGCGCACGCCTTTGTCGAGCGCATCCAGCCTTATCTCGGCGTTCCCATCATCAACATGCTGCAAGAGACCGTGGATGACATCGTCCGCCGCTACGGCGCGGGCAGCACGGTGGGCTTGCTGGCTACCTCTGGCACGGTGGCCAGCCGCGTCTATCACAGCGTGGCACAGCCGCTGCTCACGGTGCTCACGCCCGAGCCTGACTTCCAGCAGCGCGTGATGAACGCCATCTACGGACCGCGCGGCGTCAAGGCCGGCTACACCGACGGCGCCTGCCGCGACGACCTGCTGGCCGCGATCGACCACCTGGCCGCGCGCGGCGCTGCCGTGATGATCCTGGGCTGCACCGAACTGCCGCTGATCGTCGCGCAGACTGACCGCCACAGCGCAGCTGGCAAGACCGTGGCGGTGGTGGACCCGACCAATGTGCTGGCCCGGCGCTGCATACAGATTGCGCAGGCTTATGCCGTGCCGGCGCCGCCGGGGAGCCGCCGGCCTGACCCCTTCATTCGTCCGGCAACCCTTCCCAATCCCTGAATTCACTGGAACCCCCTGGACAGCCACGTGGACATGCGTGAGCGGATCCCGGCGGCGCGCCTTCAAGTGATCGAGGATGCGGGGCACATGATCACCATGGAAGCGCCGCAAGCGGTGGCCGAGGCTATCGCCGCATGGCTGACGGAGGATTCCGCAGAAATCCGGCGCGACCCTGGTCGAGCCTGACGCGGCCCGCAGCCAGCCAACGGCTTCGCAAATCGCCCGTATTGAATCCACCCGTGCGCATGTGACGCATGCGGGATTGCCGTGGGCCATGGCGCACCTATACTGGAATCGAGTGACGAATCATTCGAAACCGGGGGTATCGGTCGCTCCTTGTTCGCCTTGCGGGCTCGCACTTTCGGACGCATGGCGATGACGCATCGGAAGTGAGCGCCTTAGCCGGCAACTATGCAGGCAAGGAGGCAATCATGTTCAAGCATCTCCTGCTGGCGGTCGATGGCTCCGACCTGTCTGAATCGGCGTTCCGCAAGGCTCTCACGCTGGCGCGGGACATGGGGGCGCGTACCACCGCGGTGCGGGTCTGTCCGAACTACCACGTGCTGACCTACCAGGTCGAGATGCTGGAGGGCACGCGCGAAACCTACGTCAAGCAAGCCTGGGAAGAAGCGACCCGCTACCTGCGCGGACTGGCCGACGAGGCCGGCGCCGCGGGCGTGCCCTGTGAAACGGCATACGTCGTCAACGACCATCCCTACGAGGCCATCATCAAGACGGCCGAGGAAAAGGGCTGCGACCTGATCGTGATGGCTTCGCACGGGCGGCGTGGGGTCCAGGGGATGCTGATCGGCAGCGAAACCCTGAAGGTGCTGACCCACAGCAAGATTCCGGTGCTGGTGTACCGGTAGGCGGCGCCTAGCGCCGCCGGCGCAGCGCGCCCGCCTGCACGCGTTGCCGCATCCGCGCCGCCAGGCGCGGCAGTGAACCTGTGCGCCAGCGGCTGCGCAGGTCGTCGGTCAGCGGCACTGCGATCAGCCCCAGCAGCAGCGCGGCCAGCGGCAGCGTGGCGCTGAAACCCAGGTGCTTGAACCCCAGCGCGCCGGCGACGCCGCCGGCAAAGAAGAGCGTGACCAGCACCGCCAGCAGGCGCAGCTTGCGCCGGTTGGCGAGCACGCGGGGCAGGGGGCGCGCTGGTGTGCGTGATGGCGTGCGCGCCGGCGCGGCTACGTTCCAGTAGCACAGCTTGCCCAGCTCGATGCCGATATCGGTGACCATGCCAGTGAGGTGGGTGGTGCGGATCTCGGCGTTCGAAAGCTTGGTGATCATTGCATTCTGCAGCCCCATGATGAAGCACAGCAGCATGACCGTGGCTGGCACGAACAGCCATTGGTGCTGCCCCAGGATGCCGCCGATCAGGCCAAAGCACAGCAGCAGCCCCGCCTCCAGCGCCAGCGGCAGCGCGTATTCACTGTGCAGCCGCTCGCGCCGCCCCCAGTTGACCAGCACCGCCGAGCACGCGGCGCCGCCCAGAAACGACAGCAGCGCTCCGACCCCGTCCAGCACCAGCGCGAAGCTGCCCAGCGCCAGGTTGTCGGCCATGGCTGAGACCACGCCGGACATATGCGAGGTGTATTGCTGCACGGCCAGGAAGCCGCCGGCATTGATGGCGCCAGCGACAAAGCAGAGGTAGCCGGCCAGGTGCCGGTTGGCGTGGGGGCTGCGCCGCTTTCCGGTCAGTTTGCGCAGGTACAGGATCGGCATGGCGATGGGGCGGCGTCTGGCGGATTGGGAGGGGCGGCGGCGGACCTGCGTTGCCGCTACAGGGTGCCCCGGGGCCGGGCCAGGGCGTGCCAGGCGTCGGGGGCGGCGGCAACTGCCTCGCCGCGCTTCATGCGGCGGGCAGTCGGTGTCAGCTTCAGCGCATGCTCGGCTTCCAGCACCCGTGCGCGTGCCAGCAGCGTCTGCAGCGACGGCAGCCGGGGCGGGCCTTTCCAGGCAAACAAGGTGTAGTTGCAGCTGTCCTCGGCGCGTGCGACCGACATCGAGGCCCCGAACACGGCGCGCACCGCGCCCTGGTAGTGGGGCATGCCGCGGTCGCTTGCAAGTAAGTTGGCCACCAGCACGCCGTCGTCGGCCAGCCGCGCGTGGCAGGCCGCGTAGAAGCCGGCGGAGCCAAGCTGCAGCGGCATGCCGTCAGCCAGGAAGCCGTCGACGAGGATGACCTCGGGGCGTGCTTCCCGGCCCCTGACGTACTCGGCGCCATCGGCGCAGACCACCTGCAGGCGGGCATCGTCGGGCGGAATGTGGAAGCGCTCGCGCAGTGCGATCACCGCTGGGTCGATCTCGATAGCGACCACCCGCGTGGCAGGCAGGTGCCGGTAGCAATACTTGACCAGCGAGCCTCCGCCGAGCCCGATCACCGAAATCCGTGCCGGCGACGGATGCAGCAGCAGGAATCCCATCATGGTGCGCGTGTAGCCCAGCACCAGCCGGTCGGGATCGCGCCGCGACATGAAGCTCTGCGTGGCCAGCACGTCGAAGTGCAGCGACAGGGCGGTCTCGGTCTCCAGCACGACGGGCGTGCCGTCGCGCGGGGCTTCGGCCAGGAACCGCATATAGGACTCAAAGGATGTGCGGCGGCTATCCGCGGCGATGCCGGGGTCGGCGTCCGGTTTGCGTTCGTTCATGGCTGGCCGTTCCCTGGTCCGAGCAGTTGTGCGATGGCCCTGACGGCGGCGACTTCGTCCGGGCCGTCGGCCTGGATGCGCAGCACGGTGCCAGGCGGCGTGCGCAGGCGCATGACGGCCATCACGTCGTGCGCATCGGCCGAGCCGGAGTCCGTGACCAGCACAATGCGGCTGGCAAAGCGGCTGGCCACCAGGCTCACGCGCGCCGAGCCACGTCCCTGGAAACCCTTGCCCGCGGCGATGTTGAGGGTCGCCTCGATCACGGCAGCATTGCGCAATGCAGGGCCCGGGAGGCGGGACCGGTCGGCTGGCTGGGGCAGGCAAGGCGGCGGGTGGCGCGCCCGGGTATCGCGGACATCGGGGACATCTGTTGCAGTCACATATGATGTTAATAGTATTATCATATCCCAGCACCCGCGCCGGTGGCTGTATCCGGCCCAGGAAATGCCATGCCCGGTCCCGCAGTTGTGGTGAAACCGCCCTTTGCGGGCTGTGCCAGGCCGCCTGCCCACCCCGGAAACTGGATTTGTGGCGTGCGCTTCTGGCATCCTGACGGTCTGCCCTGACGTCCGGCCTGCCCGGGACACTGCCATGCCACTTTCCGACTGGACCCGCGAAGCCATCCGCAAGATCGATGCGGATTTCAACCGCTCCGCCGACACCCACCTGATCCCGCTGGACCTGCCGGGCTACCCGGACATCCGCGTCTATTTCAAGGACGAGTCCAGCCACCCGACCGGCAGCCTCAAGCACCGGCTGGCGCGGTCGCTGTTCCTGTATGCGCTGTGCAACGGCTGGCTGCATGAGGGCAGCACGGTGGTGGAGGCATCCAGCGGCTCGACCGCGATCTCCGAGGCTTACTTTGCGCGGCTGCTCGGGCTGCCGTTCGTGGCGGTGATCCCGGCAGGGACCTCGCGCGCCAAGATCGAGGCGATCGAGTTCTACGGCGGGCACTGCCACCTGGTGGGCAGCCCGTCCGAGATCTACGCCGCCTCGCGCCGCATCGCGCAGGAGACGGGCGGGCATTTCATGGACCAGTTCACATACGCCGAGCGCGCCACCGACTGGCGCGCCAACAACAATATCGCGGAGTCGATCTTCAAGCAGATGGCGCAGGAGGAGCATGCGGTGCCGGCCTGGCTGGTATCGAGCGGCGGCACCGGCGGCACCATCGCCACGCTGGGGCGCTATGTGGCCTATCGGCGCCACAAGACCCGCGTGCTGTGCGCGGACCCGGAGAACTCGGTGTTCTTCGATTATTTCCGCAGCTGCCTGGACGGCAAGCCGCAGCCGGACCTGTCCCTGGCGGAGGGCTCGCGCATTGAAGGCATCGGCCGGCCGCGCGTGGAGCATTCGTTTATCCCGACCTGCATCGACGCCATGCTGAAGGTGCCGGATGCGCTCTCGTTCGCGGCCATGCGCTATCTCGCCGGGCGCTTCGGGCGCCGCGTGGGTGGATCCACCGGCACCAATTTCGTCGGCGTGCTGTACCTGGCCCAGCAGATGCGCGCGGCGGGGGAGGGCGGCGCCATCGTCAGCCTGCTGTGCGACAGCGGCGAGCGCTACGGCAACACCTATTACGACGATGCCTGGTACACCGCACAGGGCATTGCCATCGAGGCGGCCGATGCGCTGGTGGCGCGCGCGGTCAATGGCGAGGCCGTGCTGACGCCGCAGGCGGTGGCGGGGTTGCACTCGGCCGGCGCCGGCATTGCGGCGGGCGGCTGAAACCCGTCGTCCTGCCTTTCTGTCACAATGCCGGCGGCCGGCGCGCCGGCCATTGATTCAAAGGTGAATTCCCTATGCGTATCTTCGGCATCAGCATCCATATCATCGTCGCACTGTTCTTTGCGGTGCACGCGGTGCGCACGCACCAGAACATGTACTGGCTGCTGATCCTGTTCCTGTTCCCGGGGCTGGGCAGCGTGGTGTATTTCTTCGCGATCTACCTGCCCGAACTGCGCCAGTCGCGCGGCGCGCGTGCGGCCACGCGTGCGATCACGCAACTGGTCGATCCGAACCGCGCGGTGCGCGAGGCCCGCTCAGACTTTGACCGCGCCCCGACGGTGGCGCACCGCATGCGCCTGGGCGCCGCGCTGCTGGCAGCCGGGGAGCCGTCGGAAGCCCTGCAGCACTACCAGGCAGCGGCCAACGGACCGTTTGCGACCGATCCGGCGCTGCTGCATGGACTGGCGCAGGCGCAGTTCGCCACCAACGATGCCGCCGGCGCACTGGCAACGCTGGAAAAGCTGTTCGCCGCCAATCCGCAGTCGCGCCAGCAGCCCGATCCGGCCTTGCTGTATGCGCGCGCGCTGGCGGCCACCGGCGCATCCGGCACGCGGGCCGCGTTCGAGCTGGCGCTGACCAGCGCCAGCGATGCCGCGCCGCGCTGCCTCTTTGCCGACTGGCTGGCCGCGCAGCCCGACGCCGCCGACCGCGAACGCGCGCAGCAGCTCTATGCCGATATCGTCCACGACGCCCGCCACTGGCCGCGCCATGCCCGCGATCACAACCGCGAATGGCTGCAGCGCGCGCAGTCGGCGCTGGGCAAGTAATCCGCGTTTCTCCCCATCCATGCTGGAATGGGTGCTGAACGCCTTTCTCGACAACATGACCCTACTGAAACGCAAATCGATTGAAGCCGTGGCCTCGCGCCGTCCGGCACGTGGCACCCGCACCCGTGGCGAGGCGCCGGCACGCGAAGAAAAACGCATGACGCCGCGCTTTGCGCCGGTGACCTTCTCGGAAATGGAAGGGGTGCGCTACCTGCACTTCGGCACCGAGTGGGTGCAGGGCGCAATGCGCCTGCGCAAGCCAGATGCGATCGAGCTGGAATACGCGCAGCAGATGATGGCCTGGCTGCTGTTCCTGTCGCCCTCGGTCGAAGAATTCCACGTGGTGCAACTGGGCCTGGGCGCCGCGGCGCTGACCAAGTTCTGCCACCGCCAGTTCAGCCGCGCGCGCGTGACCGCGGTGGAGCTGAACCCCGCGGTGATCATCGCCGGGCGCAGCATGTTCGGCCTGCGCGAGGACGATGCGCGCCTGACCGTGCGCGAGCAGGATGCCTGGGACTACGTCATGGACGGCACCCACGCCGGCGCCATCGACGTGCTGCAGGTGGACCTGTACGATGCCACCGCGCGCGGCCCGGTGCTGGACACCACCGCGTTCTACCGCGCCTGCCGCCGCACGCTGAAGGCACCTGGGGTGATGACCATCAACCTGTTCGGCGACCACGACAGCTTTCCGAAGAATATCGAGCGCATCTGCGATGCCTTTGACAACCGCGTGCTGGTGTTCCCGGAAGTGCATGACGGCAACATCATCGCGATGGCCTTCAACGGGCCGGATATCGATGTGTCGTGGGAAGCGCTGGACGCGCGTGCCGACGTGGTGGAAAAGACCACCGGCCTGCCGGCGCGCGACTGGGTGCAGAAGCTGCGCGCGGCGAATGCGCGGCAGGAAGAGCGGTTGAAGATCTGACGAATACACCCAAGGCCAACGGTTTTGGGTGCGCCAAAGCCGCCCGAGCCAGCCTGAGCAAGGTGTTCTCCCTCTCCCCTCATGGGGAGAGGGCCGGGGTGAGGGGTGGTCTAGCTAGGAACCACAAGAAGCGGGGCCAACGGTTTTAGACGCACCGTGGCTCCGGCAAGCGCCCGTCCCTCACTCCTTGTGGAAGAACTGCGCCAGCGACCACTCGTCTGTGCGCGCCTCGTACTTCAGTCCCTTCTTCATCGCCCACATCGCCAGCTGGCTGTGCGACGGAATGATCGCGTGGTCGGCCAGCGCAAACTTGGCCGCGGTGCGGGCATTCTCCTCACGCGCCTTGTCGCTGCTGACGGTGGTCAGCGACTTCTCGATCAGCTGGTCCAGTTGCGGGTTGCTGTACTTGCCCCAGTTCCAGGTGCCATAGCCGGTCTTGGGGTTGGGCGTGCCGGTGATCGAGCGCAGTGCCACGTCGGCCGCGGCCGAGCCCCAGCCCAGCATCTGGAAGGCGAACTCGCCCTGGCGTGCGCGCGTGAAGTAGGCCGCCACCGGCAACGTCTCGACCTTGGTCTGGATGCCGATGCGCGTCAGCATGCTGGCGGTGGCCTGCGCCACCGCGGCGTCGTTCAGGTAACGGTTGTTGGTGGCGTGCAGCGTCAGGCCGAAGCCGTCGGGGTAGCCCGCGGCCGCCAGCAGCTTTTTCGCGCCTTCCGGGTCATAGGCTTCAGGCCTGGTGCCCGGATGCCCGAAGATCTGCGGCGATACGATCGACGACGCCGGTACCGCCAGCCCTTCCATGATGCGGCTGACGATGGCGTCGCGGTTCAGCGACTTGCTGATTGCGGCGCGCACGCGTGCGTCCTTGAACGGGTTCTTGCCCAGCGGCTTGCCGGCCTTGTCGGTGACAAAGGGCGGGTTGTCGCGCGACTGGTCCATCTGCCAGAAGATGGTGCGCCACGACACCTGTTGCTCGACCTTGAACTTCGGGTTCTGCTTTAGCTTGGCGACGTCGGCCGACGGTACGCTCTCGATCACGTCGACATCGCCCGCCAGCAGCGCGGACGAACGCGCGCCGTTGTCGGTGATGATGCGGAAGATGGCGCGGTCCCACTCGGGCTTGGGGCCCCAGTAGTCGGGATTGCGCTCCATCACGATTTCCTGCCCGCGCGCGAAGCGCACGAACTTGAACGGACCGGTGCCGATCATGACTTTGCCCGAATCAAAGTCCGCCTGCGTCAGCGTGGCGGCGACCTTCTTCGGCATGATCGGCACGCTGTTCAGGTCGTTGGCCAGGTTGGCGTAATTGGGCACGCTCATGGTCAGGCGCACCGTCAGCGGGTCGGGCGTGTCGATGCGCGCGATCGGCTTGGTGTAGCTGGTGAACGAGCCCGGGCTGTTGACCAGCTTCTCCGGGCGCTCCAGCGAGGCCTTGACGTCCTCGCTGGTAAAGGGCGAGCCGTCGTGCCACTTCACGTTGGGGCGCAGCTTGATCTCCCAGGTGATGGCGTTGACCGGCTTCCACGACAGCGCCAGGCCGGGGATGTAGCGCGCGTTCTTGTCCATGAACACCAGCGACTCGAACACGTGCAGCGCGATGGCGTTGTTGGGGCCCGAGTTGTTCCAGTGCGGGTCCATCGAGGTCACGTCGGCCGCCAGGCCGATGCGCAGGTCTTCGGCGTGGGCGGCACCCGCCGGCAGCAGCGTGAAGGCGGTGCTGCCCAGCATCAGCGCGGCGGCGGCATGGAGCACGGCGCGGCGGGCAGGGCGGCGGGGCGGACGTTGCGGCGGCAGGGCGTGGGTCGGTGTCATCTGGCTGGCTCCTCGTACGGGTCCGCGCGGGCGCGGCCGGGTTCTCAGGCGGGTTTGTCCCGCATTGTGCCGCTAAAGTGGCTTGGTTGCAGCCTTTGGTGCGGGCCGCCAGGCCGATGCGGGGCGGCGCCGTTAGAATGGCGCCCATGTTTGCCAATTCCCGCACCATTGTCTCGGCCCAGGCCGATGTCCACGAACACCTGGCCGCGCGCGTCGCGCGCCACCTGGCCGAGCCGTTCCGCAAGCCCATCGGCGAAGCCAGCCGGCGCGAGCTTAGCGCGGCGCTGCAAAGCTGGCAGCAGGCCGGCGGCGCGCCGCTGATCCTGGATGCGGGCTGCGGCGTGGGCGAAAGCACGCTGCGGCTGGCCACAGCGTTCCCGGACCACTTCGTGATCGGCATCGACCAGTCCGAGAAGCGCCTGGCCGCCGGCAAGGACTGGTGGGGCGAGGCGCCGATGCCAGCCAACTTCTGCTGGGCGCGGGCCGACCTGGTCGATGCCTGGCGCCTGCTGCAGGCCGAGGCCGTGCCGGTGGCGCGCCACTACGTGCTGTACCCGAACCCGTGGCCCAAGATCGGCCACCTGGGGCGGCGCTGGCAGGGGCATGCGGTGTTCCCGGCGCTGGCTGCCTGCGGCGACTACCTGGAGTGCCGCAGCAACTGGCGCATCTATATCGATGAGTTTGCCCAGGCGCTGGCACTGGTCGGGCGCCCGGCGCGGGTAGAGGCGTGGGCGCCGGCGCAGCCGATGACGCCGTTCGAGCGCAAGTACGGGGCATCGGGCCATGGCTTGTGGCGCTGCGTCAGCGAGAGCAAGCCCGCCTGAGCGGCTCGCCAATGAGAAACGGCCCGCGCATGCGGGCCGTCTTTTTTGCCTGGCGCAGCCGGGCGCGTCAGTGGAACAACGGCTGCTGCGTAGGCGCATCCTCCGGCAGCTCCGCATGCACGATCTCGCCGTTGCGGTCCGCGTACAGCGGCGTGCCGCAGTCCTCGCAGTATTCCGGGTCGAACAGCGCGGCGTGGCGGAAGATGTCTTCCACGCCGGCGTTGCGCAGTTCCTCGCAGATCTGCTCGAGCGGGTTGCCCTTTTCGTCGGCATCGACCTCGCCGGCTTCGCGGCCATAGACCGGCCACACAATACCGTAGATCACATCCTTCTCGCCGCGCATGGTGAAGCCCACGCGGTATTCCTCGACCACTTCCTCGCCGAAGGCAGCCACCACCGCGGCCAGCTGGCCGGCGGAGATGTCGAGCGTGCCGCACAGGTAGTTGACCGCGGCGCGCACCGTCAGCGGGCGGATGCTCTTGTCGGACTCGCGGCAGGACAGGAAGAAGGCGTCGGGCAGCAGCAGCTCGAACTCGCAGCCCGGCAGCAGCAGCGCCACCGACGGCTGCACCTGGGTGCGCCATTGGTCGAGGCAGGTCGAGCGCTCGGCGTGGTGCTCCTTGGCGTCTTCCTGCCAGCGGAACAGCGCCTGCTCGTGCGGGGCCACCACCACCGCCAGCAGGTAGCGCGGATCGGCCAGGATCGGCGCGGTCTCGGGCAGGTCGCGCAGGTCGACCTTGGGTACCGTGCCGGCCAGGGCGGCCGCGGCCAGCTTGTGCGTCAGCGCAAAGGTGTCGCTGTGCGTGCGCGGCAGCTGGTCGATGCTGTAGAGGTAGGGCGACAGCGAGACCTTGGTGCCGGTGGCAAGCACATGTGCCTGCAGGTGCACCGCCAGCGTCTGCGCCAGCTCCGGCTTGAGCGAGCCGGAGGGAATCGCGTAGCGCGTGTGCGCCAGGATCGGGGCGGCGATCAGCAGCGCGTCATAGCGCTGGCCGTCGACCTCGATGGTGGCGGATTCGGCGAGCGTCTCGGCCTGCTCGGCCAGCACGTCGGAGGCGTCTGCATTGTGCTTGAACAGGTGTTCCAGCGCCGCGTCGAGCGCGGTCTGGCTCCCGTTCTTCAGCAGGCGGCCCAGGCGCTGCGAGAGCCGCCGTTCCCAGTACGCGTCCTCCATGCGGCTGCCCGAAGCGTCGAGGGCGAGCGCATCGGCCACCAGACGCTCGGCGTCAGGGGAGAGTCGTGGGGAAGCCTTGGGGCGAAAACCTGCCATAGAAAGAAACCGTCCGTTTATGCGTAAAACGGTATTCTACTCGTTGCGTTGACACGCAGGCCGCAATATGCGTGCAGCCTGTGCGGACGCGCCCGGGCGTGTGGCTTATTTCTGGGCCGGAGCGGAGGCGGCAGGGGCTGCGGGCGCGTGGCTTTCAACGCTGTGCGACTCGCCGGACATGGATACATCACTGCCGCCCTTGGTCAGCAGGTAGAGGGCCGCGCCGGCAATCACGACGAATGCGATAAGGATCTTAACCATGGTGTCTCCTGATTCTGGATGATGCCGGGCGGACCCGGCTTCCGGTCGTGCGACCGCTGTTCTTGTGGAACACAGTGTGGCAGCACTGGCTTGCGTGGAACTTACACACGCCGGACTTCGCTTCGGGGTGATGCAAGGGGCGCAGGACACCAATGAAAAACGCCGCCTGCCTGGGCCCCGCAACGGGGGCCAGGCAGGCGGCGTCAGCCTTGGCAGGCTGCGGGCGCCTCAGGTGGATCTCAGGCGGCCAGCAGCTGGCGCAGCACGAACGGCAGGATGCCGCCGTGGTTGTAGTAGTCGACCTCGATCGGCGTATCGATGCGCAGCAGCACCGGCACGCGCTGCACGTCGCCGTTGGCGCGGTGGATCACCAGCACCACGTCCTGCTGCGGCTTCAGGTCGCCCTCGATGCCTTCAATATCGAAGGTCTCGTTGCCGGTGATGCCCAGCGTCTGCGCACTGTCGTTGCCCTTGAACTGCAGCGGCAGCACGCCCATGCCGACCAGGTTGGAGCGGTGGATGCGCTCGAAGCTGCGTGCCACCACGGCCTTCACGCCCAGCAGCTGCGTGCCCTTGGCGGCCCAGTCACGCGACGAGCCGGTGCCGTACTCTTCGCCGCCGAACACCACCGTGGGCGTGCCCTCGGCCACGTACTTCATGGCGGCATCGTAGATCGACATTTCGTCACCGGTGGGCTGGTGCAGCGTGATGCCGCCTTCCACGCGCGAGCCGTCGGCCTTGGGAGGGATCATCAGGTTCTTGATGCGCACGTTGGCGAAGGTGCCGCGCATCATGACTTCATGGTTGCCGCGGCGCGAACCGTAGCTGTTGAAGTCGGCCTTGAGCACGCCGTGCGACAGCAGGTACTTGCCCGCGGGCGAGGTGTCCTTGATCGAACCGGCCGGCGAGATGTGGTCGGTCGTCACCGAATCGCCGAAGATGCCCAGCGCACGCGCGCCGCGCACGCTGGCGCTGGTGGCGGCGGGCTGCATGCTGAAGTCCTGGAAGAAGGGCGGCTCGGCGATGTACGTCGACTTGGGCCAGTCGTACACCTGGCCCTTGGTGCCCTTGATGCCGGCCCACAGCTTGCTCGGCTTCTTGACCTGTTCGTAGTTGCCCTTGAAGGTCTTGGCATCCATTGCGTACTTCATCAGTGCATGGATTTCTTCCGAGGTCGGCCAGATATCGCCCAGGTAGATGTCGCGGCCCTTCTTGCCCTTGCCCACGGGCTCGGTCATCAGGTCGCGCGTGACATTGCCGGCGATGGCGTAGGCCACCACCAGCGGCGGCGAGGCCAGGAAGTTGGCGCGGATGTTCGGGTGGATGCGGGCCTCGAAATTGCGGTTGCCCGACAGCACGGCAGCGGCCACGAGGTCGTTCTTGGTGATGGCCTCGTTCAGCTCGGGCGTCAGGTCGCCGGCGTTGCCGATGCAGGTGGTGCAGCCATAGGCGGTCACGCCGAAGCCCAGTTTTTCCAGGTAGGGCAGCAGGCCGGCGGCCGTCAGGTATTCCGTCACCACGCGGCTGCCCGGGGCCAGCGAGGTCTTGATGTGGGGCGCCACCGTCAGGCCGGCTTCCACTGCCTTCTTGGCCAGCAGGCCGGCGCCCAGCAGCACGCTCGGGTTGGAGGTGTTGGTGCAGGACGTGATCGCGGCGATCAGCACGTCGCCGTTCTTCACCTCGAGGCCGTCGGTGGTGGTGTAGGCGCGGTCCAGGTCGGCCGCCTCCTTGTTGAAGCCGTTCTCGGCCACCGGCTTGCTGAACAGCGAGGCGAAGGTGCTCTTGACGTTGCCGATCTCGATGCGGTCCTGCGGGCGCTTCGGGCCCGCCAGCGACGGCGCCACCGTGCCCAGGTCCAGCGTCACCACCTTGCTGTAGTCGATCTCGCCGGCCTTGGGAATGCCGAACATCTTCTGCGCGCGGAAATAGCCCTCGAATGCGGCGATTTCCTCTTCGGTGCGGCCGGTGCCCTTGAAGTAGTCGATGGTCTTCTCGTCCACCGGGAAGAAGCCCATGGTGGCGCCGTATTCCGGCGCCATGTTGCCGATGGTGGCGCGGTCGGGCAGGGCCAGGCTGGCGGTGCCTTCGCCGAAGAATTCGACGAACTTGCCGACGACCTTTTCCTTGCGCAGCATCTCGGTGATGGTCAGCACCAGGTCGGTGGCGGTGACGCCTTCGCGCAGGCGGCCCTTCAGCTCCACGCCAACCACGTCCGGCGTCAGGAAGTAGACCGGCTGGCCCAGCATGCCGGCCTCGGCCTCGATGCCGCCGACGCCCCAGCCGACCACGCCGATGCCGTTGATCATGGTGGTGTGCGAGTCAGTGCCGACCAGGGTGTCCGGGTAGTAGACGCCGTCCTTCTTGTGCACGCCACGGGCCAGGTATTCCAGGTTGACCTGGTGCACGATGCCGAAGCCCGGCTGCACCACGCCGAAGGTATCGAACGCCTGCATGCCCCACTTCATGAACTGGTAGCGCTCGTTGTTGCGCTGGAATTCCAGTTGCATGTTCAGGTCCAGCGCCTTCTTTTCGCGGAAATGGTCGACCTGCACCGAGTGGTCGACCACCAGGTCCACCGGCACCAGCGGCTCGATCTTCTTGGGGTTCTTGCCCATCTTCTCGGCGACGTTGCGCATCGCGGCGAGGTCGGCCAGCAGCGGCACGCCGGTAAAGTCCTGCAAGACCACGCGGGCCACCACGAAGGGAATCTCGTCGACGCGCTCGGCGTTCGGCTTCCAGTTGGCCAGTTGCCTGACGTGCTCTTCGGTGACCTTCTTGCCGTCGCAGTTGCGCAGCACCGATTCCAGCACCACGCGGATCGACACCGGCAGGCGCCCGATTGCAACGTCCAGCTCCTCGCCCAACTGGGGCAGGGAGTAATACTGGCCCTTGCCGGAAGAGCCGATCTTGAATTCTTTTAGCGTGTTCTTGAGGTTGTGGGGCATTGCCGTACTCCGATCGAAGGATGATGCGATGGCATTTGGCTCGGACCTGAATCAAGACCCCGGTGCGCTGCCGCGGCATTTGACCGCGGTCCGAGGCCGGCAGCGCACTGCAACTGCATACTCTAACCGCCGCGCGGCTTTGGCGCCACCCGGCTCGGCATCCCGCCGGCCGCAACGACACCGGCCCGACAGCATGCCTGCCGGGGATTGACCGCCCGGCAAGGCAAAAAAGGGCGCTGGCGGCCGGAATTCAGCGGCCGCCAGCGCCCCGGTACTGACTTACTGCTTGGGCGCTGCGGATTGCTGGGCGCCTTCCGGCACCTGCGTCGGGCCGCCCGGGGGCGTGACCAGCAGCGGGGTGGTGGCCGGGGCGCGCAGGCCGCCGGCCTGGGTCGGGGCTGCGGCGCCGGCCTGCATGGCGGCGCTCTGGCAGTCGTCGGCCAGGCGCTGGCCCAGGTTCTTGTTGAACAGCATGGCCTTGCTCGGGATCACCACCAGGTCCAGGCCGGTGCGGGCGTCGTAGTAGCGGTCGGCGCCGGTCACCGTGGGCTGGCGCGGCAGCTTGTAGTCGCGGCCTTGCCAGTGCACGGTCAGGACCTCGTCGCGCACCATGTCGCCGGCGATATACAGGTTGTTGCCCAGTTCACACTGCCACTTTTCGCCGCTCGGCGNNNCGGCGTGCCCGCGGCAGCAGCGCCGGCCGCCGCGGCGGTCCCGGCAGCGGCCTTTTTCTTGCTCGAAGCCTTCTTGGTGGTGGTCTTCTTGGCAGGTTCCTGTGCCATCACGGCGGTGGCGGTGGTCAGGCTGAATGCGCCGATGCAGGCGGCAAGGACAAGATGTTTCATTTTGTGAGTGCCTTTCGGATACTGAAATCGATTTATGTTTCATTCGCCGCCTTCAAAATGGGCGGCGCCGGGACAATTTCCGCCGCTATTCTCTACGATTTGCCCAGGGCGGCGTAGTGCTCTGGTCTTTGGTTACATTATCGAAGGGGGCTAGTTGGCCCGGCTTCACTTGCGCTTGCCGATCGGCACGAACTTCAGGTTTTCCGGGCCGGTGTAGTTGGCACTCGGGCGGATGATCTTGTTGTCGATGCGTTGCTCGATAATGTGCGCGGCCCAGCCCGAGGTACGCGCGATCACA
>NZ_JFJW01000033.1:0-108 GCF_000611125.1 Cupriavidus sp. SK-4 | reverse complement strand
TCGGGAACATCTTCTTGATGTCCCACATCACCGTTTCCAGGCGCTCGGCGATGTCGAACATCTTCATCGAGCCGGCATCCTTCGACAGCTTCTTCGCCACTTCCTTGA
>NZ_JFJW01000032.1:3110-60061 GCF_000611125.1 Cupriavidus sp. SK-4 | reverse complement strand
GGCAGCAGCTTGCCGCGCGACAGGTGCTTGTCGCGCGCGTCCTTGCCGCCGCCTTCGGCGAGCTTCGCGATCCTGGCCTCCAGGTCGGCTACCAGGGCCTGCATGGCTTCGGCGTTGGCCTTGAAGGACTCGGAGCGGGCGTTCAGTTTGGTTTCGATGATTGGCATATCGTGCTTCTGGGTGTGCCGCGAGATGGTGCTGTCGGTCGGCAGATGGCGAAGGTAGGCGCGCTTACATGGTTTCCGCGAACAGCTCGCGGCCGATCAGCATGCGGCGGATTTCCGAGGTGCCGGCGCCGATCTCGTACAGCTTGGCGTCGCGCCACAGCCGGCCGGCGGGGTATTCGTTGATATAACCGTTGCCGCCCAGGATCTGCACGGTCTCGCCCGCCATCCAGGTGGCCTTCTCGGCCGTGTACAGGATCACGGCGGCGCAGTCCTTGCGCACCTGGCGCACGTGGTCGCTGCCCAGCCCGTCCAGGTTCTTGCCAACCGTGTACAGGTAGCTGCGCGCCGCCTGCAGCGTGGTGTACATGTCGGCCACCTTGCCCTGGATCAGCTGGAACTCGCCGATGCTCTGGCCGAACTGCTTGCGGTCGTGAATATAGGGTGTGACCACGTCCATGCAGGCCTGCATGATGCCCACCGGCCCGCCCGACAGCACCGCGCGCTCATAGTCCAGCCCGCTCATCAGCACCTTGGCGCCGCCGTTCTCGGCGCCGAGGATGTTCTCGACCGGCACCTCCACGTCCTGGAACACCAGCTCGCCGGTATGCGAGCCGCGCATGCCCAGCTTGTCCAGCTTCTGCGCCACCGAGAAGCCCTTCATGCCCTTCTCGACGATAAACGCGGTCATGCCGCGCGCGCCCAGGTCGGGCTCGGTCTTGGCGTAAACCACCAGCACGTCGCAGTCGGGGCCGTTGGTGATCCACATCTTGGTGCCGTTGAGTACGTAGCGGTCGCCCTTTAGTTCGGCGCGCAGCTTCATGCTGACCACGTCGGAGCCGGCATTGGGCTCGCTCATCGCCAGCGCGCCGATCCACTCGCCCGAGACGAGCTTGGGCAGGTACTTCGCCTTCTGCGCCGGCGTGCCGTTGCGATGGATCTGGTTCACGCACAGGTTGGAGTGCGCGCCGTAGGACAGGCCCACCGAGGCCGAGGCGCGGCTGATTTCTTCCATGGCGATCATGTGCGCCAGGTAGCCCATGTTGGCGCCGCCGTATTCCTCGGCCACCGTGATGCCGAGCACGCCCAGGTCGCCCATCTTCTGCCAGGCGTCCATCGGGAACTGGTCAGTGCGGTCGATCTCGGCGGCGCGCGGGGCCAGTTCGGCCTGGGCCCAGGCGCGCACGGAATCGCGCAGCATTTCGATGTCTTCGCCGAGGTCGAACTTGAGGCCGGGGAGGGTGTTCATAGCGGTGTTGTCTCTGGTGTTGTCTGTGGGATCGGGGGAATGGCTGGCGCCGTGCACCGGCGCCGGCGCGTCAGGCCGTCCTGGATTCGCTGAGTTTCAGGTCCTGCGTCATGCGCTCGCGCATCACGAATTTCTGTACCTTGCCGGTGATGGTCATGGGCATCTCGTCGACAAAGCGGATGTAGCGCGGGATCTTGTAGTGCGCGATCTGGTCGCGGCAGAAATCGCGGATCTCGTCCTCCGTGGCGCTCGCGCCTGGCTTGAGCACGATCCACGCGCAGACCTCTTCGCCGTACTTTTGGTCGGGAACGCCGAACACCTGGACCGCCTGGACCTTGGGATGGCGGAACAGGAACTCCTCGATCTCGCGCGGGTAGATGTTCTCGCCGCCGCGAATCAGCATGTCCTTCACGCGGCCAACGATATTGCAGTAGCCTTCCGCGTCGATGGTGGCGAGGTCGCCGGTGTGCATCCAGCCGTCGCGGATGGCTTCGGCGGTACGTGCCTCGTCATCCCAGTAGCCCAGCATCACCGAATAGCCGCGGGTACACAGCTCGCCGGTTTCGCCTACCGGGACCGTGGCACCTGTCGCGTCCACGATCCTGACCTCGAGGTGCGGCTGGATGCGGCCCACCGTGGTGGTGCGCTTGTCCAGCGGATCGGTGGTGCTGCTCTGGAAGGAAACCGGACTGGTCTCTGTCATGCCATAGGCGATGGTCACCTCGGACATGTGCATCTGCGACACCACGCGCTTCATGGTTTCGATCGGGCAGGGTGACCCGGCCATGATGCCGGTGCGCAGGGAAGAGAAGTCGTACTGCGAGAAATTCGGGTGATCGAGCTGGGCAATGAACATGGTCGGCACGCCATGCAGTGCCGTGCAGCGTTCTTCGCTGACCGCCTGCATGGTGGCTTCCGGCTCGAAGGCCTGGCCGGGGAACACCATTGCCGCGCCGGAGGACACGCAGGCCAGCACCGCCAGGACCATGCCGAAGCAGTGATAGAAGGGCACCGGAATGCAGAGCTTGTCCTGCTCGGAGAAACGCATCGCCATGGCAATGAAGCGTGCGTTGTTGACGATATTGCGATGGGTCAGCGTGGCGCCCTTGGGCGCACCGGTAGTGCCGCTGGTGAACTGCACGTTGATCGGGTCATGGCGGTCCAGTTGTGCCGTGATGGCATTCAGCGTCGACCGCGCCACGCCCGTGCCGCGCGCAATCACATCGGCATAGCGGAGCATCCCGGGTGTATGTTCGTCGCCCATGCGGATGATGCAGCGCAGTGCCGGCAGCCGCGCCGCCTGCAGTTCGCCCGGCGCGCAGGTGGCCAGTTCGGGGGCGAGTACCTGGAGCATCTCCAGGTACCGTGAGGTCTTGAAGGCTTCCGCCGCGACGATCGCCTTGACGCCCACCTTGTTCAGCGCGTATTCCAGCTCGGACAGGCGGTAGGCGGGGTTGATGTTCACCAGCACCAGCCCCAGCCGCGCCGTGGCGAACTGGGTGACCAGCCACTCGACCCGGTTGGGGGACCAGATGCCGACGCGGTCGCCTCTGGCCAGCCCCAACGTGTGCAGGCCTGCCGCCAGTGCGTCCACGGCATCGGAGAATTCGCGCCAGTTCCAGCGCACCCCTTGCTCGCGAAAGGCAACGGCATCCCGCTCGGGGTAGCGAGCCACCGTTTGCGCCAGCAACTCCGGCACGGTCTGTTCCGACAGCGGAATGGTGGTGTCCCCCCTCACATGCGAAAGCCCGCCAATCGGCAGGATGGTGGGAGAGGACTCGGCCTGCATCGTCATACTTGTCTCCAAAGCCCGGTTGTGGTTCGTCACGTCGGATATTTGTGAGTGTTACTCAATAAACGGCGTATCGATGGATTCTGGGGGTGGCGTCTCCGGGTTTCCCCGGATATTTGCGGCGCGGTTGCCTTATTTTTAACTATTCATCCGAGGTTCGCCTGACGCCCGTTGGTGCGATGATCGAAAAATACATGGTGCCAATCGAAATGGCAACCTAAAATTGAGTAAAGCTCAAGTCAGGGTTGAGCCGGCCCTATAATCTCGCCTTCGGGCAAGCAAGGACTCAATCAAGATGGAAGACGTCACATCGCCCCGCCGTGTGCCGGCGGGCGCCAAGGCGGAACAACGCATCCGGGACATCCTGCGCGTCAGCCGCGAGGTATTCGCCGAGCTCGGCTATGAGCGGACCACGACCACCGAGATCGCCCAGCGCCTGGGCATCTCCGAGGGCACGGTGTTCACCTACTTCCATGGCAAGCGCGAGCTATGCGCACGCGTGATCGAGGACTGGTATGACGAGATCATCGGCACCGTGGAACAAGGCATGCCGCACGGGCAGAGCACAAAGGTGCAGCTGGAATTCTATGTCAGGACACACCTGAGGTTGTTCCTGATCCAGGGGACGGGCTTGTGTGCGCTGGTGTTGTCAGAGGGACGTGCCAAAGGGCCGGGGCTGGGAGAGGTGTTTGTACCGCTGCAGCGCCGGTATACGGCGCCGTTGATGGACTTGCTGGCGCGGGCGCGGGACAACGGCGAGATCCGGGATGACCTGCCGTTGAGCCTGCTGCGCTCGGCAATCCTCGGCCCGATGGAGCACATCCTGTGGGACGCAATCGCCCGGCAGCGGCAAGTGGATATCGAGAAGACGGCCAGGGATATGGTGGCGTTGTTGTGGCCCGCCTTGCTGCCTGTAGACGTCGAGGTGGAGAAATTGCGCGCATTCTATGGAGAAGTCGGCGCGGCGTTGAGAAGGGCGGGCAACGGTTGACGGGAAACCCGCGTGTCGAGCCACGCGGCGGGGTTGCTGGTCTGCCAGCAAGGCGCAGCGGCCCTGCACGTCTTCGAATAGGCCTTAATCTAGCAGGGCGAACGCCCGTCGATTTCCTTTGATGGCAGCCCCAGCAGCGCGCGCGCCTGGGCCACTGTCGCCACGGGGCGCCCATATTCCTCGCACAAGGCCGCTACCTGGCTGACCAGCGCGGCGTTGGAGGGCGCCAGTGTCTGCTTGTCAAGCCGCACATTGTCTTCCAGGCCGGTGCGGCAATGGCCGCCCAGCTCGAGCGACCAGCGCGCCATCGTCAACTGGTCCCGGCCGATGCCAGCGCCGGTCCAGGTCGCATCGGGTGCCAGGCGCCGCAGGGTGTGCACGTAGAAGGCAAGCACCTCGCGATCGACCGGCATCGCATTCTTGATCCCCATCACGAACTGGATATGCAGCGCGCCGTCGATCTTGCCGGCCTGTTGCATGGCCACTGCCTGGAAGATCATCGACAGGTCGAAGGCCTCTATCTCGGGCTTGATGGCGTAGGCCTTCATTTCCGCGGCGAGCCAGTCCACCAGGTCTGGCGGATTGTCATAGACGCGAGTGGGGAAATTGACCGAGCCGGTGGCAAGCAACGCCATGTCCGGGCGCAGCGACAGCATCCCCCCTCGCTCCCTTCCCGCGCCGGAGCGGCCGCCGGTGGAGACCTGCGTGATGATGCCCGGCGCATGCTTGCGGATGCCCTCCAGCACGCGGGCAAAGCGGTCCGGCTCGGAGGAGGGCGTCTCGTCGTCATTGCGCACGTGCAGGTGGACGAGCGTGGCGCCCGCCTCGAAGGCGGCCTGAGTGGATTCGACCTGCTCGCTGACCGTGATCGGCACGGCAGGGTTGTCACGCTTGCGCGGCAGCGAGCCGGTGATGGCGACGGAGATAATGCAGGGCTGGGTCATGTCGGCTCCGGTAAGGATGTATGGCATCACGCCTGTGACAGGAAGCGGATCACCGCGTGCGAAAACGCCTCGGGCAACTCCCAGTTGGACAAATGCGCGGCATTGAGCGCGAGGTATTCGGCGTCGGCAATGCCTTGCGCCAGCTTGCGGCCCTGTTCCGGCGTGGTGGCGGCATCCTGCACGCCCGCGATCACCAGCACGCGCGAGCGGATGCCTGGCAGCAGGCCGCGCAGGTCGGCATCGCGCACGGCGGCGCAGTTGGCGATATAGCCGTCGGGGTCCGTGGTTGCGAGCATGTCGAGGACGGGTGCCATACGCGCCGGATCGCCTGCCAGCGCGGCCGGCGTAAACCAGCGGGCCAGCACGCCCCCGGCAATCTCCGCCATGCCCTCGTTCCGGACGCGCTCGATGCGCGTGTTCCAGCCGGACGCCGGGCCAATCAGCGCCGCGGTATTCGCCAGCACGAAGCGGCCGAAGCGCGCGGGATGATGGCGTGCCAGCCAGATGCCGGTCATTCCGCCCATCGACAGGCCGCAGAAGTGGGCGTGCTCGACACCGGCATGGTCCATCACCGCCAGCACGTCGGCGCCCAGCTCGGCCATGCCGAACGGCGCTGCCGGCACGCCTGAAGCGCCATGGCCGCGCGTGTCGTAGCGCAGCACGCGGAAGCGCTCCAGCAGCGCCGGCATCTGCGGATCCCACATCGACAGGGTGGTGCCCAGCGAGTTGGACAGGACCAGCACCGGCGCGCCGGCCGGACCGTGGAGTTCATAGTGAAGGCGAAGCCCGTCGCGGGTGGCAAAGCGCATGACGTGGGCTCCCTTAGCGGATCGATGAAGGATGCGGCGCCAGCGGGGTGACGGCGATCTTCATGTACGTGAACAGCGGCAACCCCGACAGCAGTGTGTGCAGCGCCTCGTTGGACTCGACGTCGAACACGCTGTAATTGGCATACTCGCCGACCACGCGGTAGAGCTGCTGCCACTTGCCCTGGCGCTGCAGGTCCTGCGCATAGGTTTTCTCGCGCGCCTTGATGTCCTCCGCCTGCGCGGCGGGCATGTCGTGCGGCAGGTTTACGTCCATTCGTACCAGATACAGCATTGGTGTCTCCTCGCCTCGATTCTGATGGGGTCTGATTGCAGGGATTCAGGCGCGGTCGCGCCGGTAGTGGGCGAGCTTGTCCTCGTCCAGGGCCATGCCGAGGCCGGGGCCTTGCGGCAGGTGCAACGCGAAGTCGCGGTAGACGGGGCGCTCGGCCACGATGTCATCTTTCAGCAGCAGCGGGCCGAACAGTTCGGTGCCCCACGCCAGTTGCGGCAGGGTCGCAAAGCCGTGGGCGGCGGCAATGGTGCCGATGCTGCCTTCGAGCATGGTGCCGCCATACAGCGCGATGCCGGCCGCATCGCCCACCGCGGCCGTGCGCAGCATGCCGAAGATGCCGCCCGACTTGGCGATCTTCAGGGCGAACACGTCGGCGCCGCCGATGCGGGCAAGTTCCATCGCGTCCTCGGGCCCGCACACGGCTTCGTCGGCCATGATGGGCACGACGAAGCGCGCCGCCAGACGCGCCAGCGCGGCGCGTTGCTCGCGTGGCGTGGGCTGCTCGATCAGGTCGATGCCGGCGGCCTCCAGCATGGCAATGCCGGTGGCGGCATCCGCTTCGTTCCAGGCCTGGTTGACGTCCACCGTGACGCGCGCCCGCTCGCCCAGCGCGCGCTTGATCGCGGAAACGTGTGCTACGTCCTCGCGCACGCTGCGCCGGCCGATCTTGAGCTTGAAGGTGTCGTGGCGGCGCTCGGCAAGCAGGCGCTCCGCCTCGTCGATGTCCCGCGCGGTGTCGCCGCTGGCGAGCGTCCACAGCACCGGCAGGGTGTCGCGCACGGCGCCGCCCAGCAGTGTCGCCATCGGCACGCCGAGACGCTTGCCCTGCGCGTCCAGCAGCGCGGTCTCGAGCGCCGACTTGGCGAAGCGGTTACCGCGTGCGATCTTGCCGAGGCGCGCCATGGCGCCATGCACGTTGGCCGCATCCTGGCCCAGCAGCGCCGGTGCAAGGTAGCTGTCGATGGTCAGCTTGATGCCCTCGGGGCTCTCGTCGCCGTAGGAAAGACCACCGATGGTGGTCGCCTCGCCGAGGCCTTCGATGCCGTCGGCACAGCGCAGGCGGACGATCACCAGCGTCTGCCGCTGCATGGTCGCCATGGCGAGCTGGTGCGGCCGGATGGTCGGAAGATCGACCAGGATGGCCTCGATGGACTCGATGGCCGTGATGCTTTGCTGCGTCGCCACTTTCATACCTTCCTGATGCAGTTGAATGTTGCACCGGAGTATGGAAGGCTATTTTTAGGGTGTCCAAGACCGTTGGCGTCTGATTCCATACCTCCAGAGTATGAACCGCCCGTTGCGCCTTATTCCTTCGGCGGCGGCAGGTAGGCCATGCCCTCATCCTCGTAGAGCTGGTAGATCATGTCCCGCAGCGAGCGCAGGTCGGCCGACTCGTCCAGCATGCGCGTGCTCATGATAATGGGCGACACCAGCTTGGGATCGTCCAGTTCCTTGTAGGTCACGTCGCCCCGCTTGAGCCCGTAGACGCTGCTCGGGACCACCGAGATGCCTTCGCCCATCGCCACCAGCCCGAGCGCGATCTGCAGCTCGCGCACCTCGTGCAGGCGGCGCGGCTTCAGGGCGCGGTCGTGGAAGGCGGCCAGCACCTGGTCGGCAAAGCTCGGGCGCGGCGCCTTGGGGAAGATGATGAGCGGCTCGCCGACCAGGTCGTGCAGCGCGAGCTCGGGCTTGGCGTCAGCCAGCGGATGGCCGACCGGCAGCGCCACGATCATGCGCTCCTCACGCAGCACCACGCGCCGCACCGACGGGTCTTCGTGGCGAATGCGCCCGAAGCCCACATCGATGCGCCCCTCCTTGAGCGCCTTGATCTGGTCCATGGTCGACATCTCGTGCAGGCTCAGTTCGAGATCGGCGTGCATCTGCCGGAAGCGCCGGATGATCCGCGGCAGCATCCCGTACAGCGTGGAGCCGACAAAGCCGACCGACATCTTGTGCTCGATCTTGCCGACCCGCTTGGTCATCGCCTGCAGTTCCGCGGTCTGGGCCAGCAGTTGCAGCGCGTGGGTATAGAAGAAGCGCCCGGTGTCGGTCAGTTTCAGCGGGCGCGAGTGGCGCTCGAACAGTTGCACACCCAGGTCGTCCTCCAGTTGCTGGATCTGGCGCGACAGCGGCGGCTGTGCGATATGCAGCCGCTCGGCCGCCCGGGTGAAGTTGCGTTCCTCTGCCACGGCCACGAAGTAACGCAGGTGCCGCAATTCCAAGACTATACCTCCTGAGTATCGAGCGGATACTAAATCAGTGTTGGACTGCCAAAACTGCCGTTGACTATGCTCCATCCGTGCCCGGAAGACAAGCTCGATACCTGCAAAGCATGAACCGGGACCCAACCACAACTATGGAGACCCCATCATGACTCACTCGGAAATCGACGCCCTGGTCCACAGCTTTATCGTCGCCACCGGCACGCAAGGCACCCCCGACCCGCGCGTGCAGCAGGTGGTAGTCCGCCTGACCGCGGACCTGTTCAAGGCGATCGAGGACCTCGACCTGAGCGCCAGCGAAGTCTGGAAGGGCATCGAGTACTTCGCCGAGGCGGGCGCCACCCAGGAGTTGGGCCTGCTCGCCGCCGGCCTGGGGCTGGAACGCTTCCTCGACGTCCGCGCCGACGAGGCCGAAGCCCGCGCCGGCCTGACCGGCGGCACCCCGCGCACCATCGAAGGCCCGCTCTACGTGGCCGGCGCCCCGGAAAGCATCGGCTTTGCCCGGCTCGACGACGGTAGCGACGATGGCAAGGGTGAGGTCCTGTTCATGCAAGGCACGGTGTACGGCGCCGACGGCAAGCCGCTGCCCGGCGCCAGGGTCGAGGTGTGGCACGCCAACCTGATGGGCAACTACTCGTTCTTCGACAAGACCCAGTCGCACTTCAACCTGCGCCGCACCATCGTCACCGACGCCAATGGCCGCTACCAGTTCCGCAGCAACGTGCCCAACGGCTATGGCTGCCCGCCGCAAGGCACCACCCAGCGCCTGCTGGACCAGCTCGCGCGCCACGGCCGGCGCCCGGCCCACATCCACTTCTTCGTGTCGGCGGACGGCCATCGCAAGCTGACCACGCAGATCAACATCGACGGCGACGAATACCTGTGGGATGACTTCGCCTTCGCCAGCCGCGAGGGGCTGGTGCCGGCGGTGACCCGCGTCACCGAAGCCGTCGCGCTCGACAAGCACGGCGTGGACAAGCCGTTCGCCTCGATCGACTTCGACTTCCGGTTGCTGCCGGAGCAGGCCGGCGCCCCCGCCGCCGAGGTGGAGCGCCAGCGCGCCGCCGCCTGATTTTCCGTAGTGCCGCCCGCCGCGCGGGCCGGCAGATCCAGTCCGGGCGGCAGCGCCATGCGCAGCGCCGTCCAGCAGACAAGACATCGGCAGGAGACAACTCCATGATCCCCATCTATCCGGAGGGCAAGGCCCCCGTTCGCCCCAGCGCCGGGCGCCTCGACCTCGATGCCTTCCTGGTGGAAGACAAGGCAAGCGGCGACTACCGGCTGCACCGCCAGGCCTTTACCGACGAAGACCTGTTTGAACTCGAGATGAAGCATATCTTCGAGGGCAACTGGATCTACCTGGCGCACGAAAGTCAGATCCCGAACAACAACGACTACTACACCACCCATATCGGCCGCCAGCCGGTGGTAATCGCGCGCAATCGCCAGGGCGAACTGAACGCCTTCATCAACGCCTGCAGCCACCGCGGCGCCATGCTGTGCCGCCACAAGCGCGGCAACAAGGCCACCTATACCTGCCCGTTCCACGGCTGGACCTTCAACAACAGCGGAAAGCTGCTGAAGGTGAAGGATCCGGAGAACGCCGGCTACCCTGACTGTTTCAACAAGGAAGGCTCGCACGACCTGAAGAAGGTGGCGCGCTTCGAGAACTACCGCGGCTTCCTGTTCGGCAGCCTGAACGCTGACGTGCCGCCGCTGAAGGACTTCCTCGGCGAAGCGGCCCGCATCATCGACATGATCGTCGACCAGTCGGCCGACGGGCTTGAGGTGCTGCGCGGCTCGTCCACCTACACCTTTGAGGGCAACTGGAAGCTGCAGGCCGAGAACGGCGCCGATGGCTACCACGTGTCGGCGGTGCACTGGAACTACGCCGCGACCACCAGCCAGCGCAAGCAGAAGAACGCGCAGGCAGACAAGATCCGCGCCATGGACGCCGGCAAGTGGGGGCAGCAGGGCGGCGGCTTCTACGCCTTCGAGCATGGCCACATGCTGCTGTGGACGCGCTGGGCCAACCCGGAGGACCGCCCCAACTTCAGCCGCCGCGAGGAATTCGCCGAGCGCTGCGGCGCGGAGACCGCGGACTGGATGATCCAGAACTCTCGCAACCTGTGTCTCTATCCCAACGTCTACCTGATGGACCAGTTCGGCTCGCAGATCCGCCTGTTGCGTCCGCTGGCCGTCGACAAGACCGAGGTCACCATCTACTGCATCGCGCCGAAGGGCGAATCCGACGAGGCGCGCGCGCGCCGCATCCGCCAGTACGAGGACTTCTTCAACGTCAGCGGCATGGCCACCCCCGACGACCTCGAGGAGTTTCGCGCCTGCCAGCAGGGCTACGCCGGGCAGGCACTGGCCTGGAACGACATGTGCCGCGGCGCGAAGCACTGGATCGACGGTGCCGACGAGGCCGCGCAGCGCATCGGACTCAAGCCCGTGATGAGCGGCGTGCGCACCGAAGACGAGGGCCTCTACACCGTGCAGCACCGCTACTGGCTGGACGTGATGAAGAAGGCCGTGGCAGAGCAATCCGCCGAAGCTGCGAATGAAGCCACCGCCGCCGCAGGGAGCGCAGCATGAGCACCGCCGACATCACCCTCGACAAACCGGTCGACGTGGCCGCCATCCAGTCCTTCCTGTACCGCGAGGCACGGCTGCTGGATGACGAAGAGTGGGACGCATGGCTTGCGTGCTACCACCCCGACGCAAAGTTCTGGATGCCCTGCTGGGATGACGACGGCAAGCTGATCACCGACCCGCAGCGCGAGATCTCGCTGATCTATTACCCGACCCGGCAGGGCCTGGAGGATCGCGTGTTCCGGATCAAGACCGAGCGCTCCAGCGCCACCATTCCGGACACGCGCACCAGCCACAACCTGAGCAACGTGGAAGTGCTCGGGGTGGCGGGCGACACCTGCACCGTGCGCTTCAACTGGCACACGCTGAGCCATCGCTACCAGACCACCTACAGCTACTTCGGCATGTCGCGCTACACGCTCGACCTCTCCGGCGCGCAGCCACGCATCCTGGACAAGTACGTCGTGCTCAAGAACGACTACATCAACCAGGTCATCGACATCTATCACATCTGATCCAGGCTGGAGGAACGCGCCATGGAACACACCATCGCCCTGCAATTCGAGGACGGCGTCACCCGCTTCATTACCTGCGGCGAGAACGAGACCCTGTCCGATGCCGCCTACCGGCAGCAGATCAATATCCCGCTGGACTGCCGCGACGGCGCCTGTGGCACCTGCCGCGGGCTGTGCGAGTCGGGCAGCTATGACCTGCCGGCGTCAAGCTATATCGAGGATGCACTGACCGCGGAGGAAGCTGCCGAAGGCTACGTGCTGGCCTGCCAGACCCGTCCGCGTTCGGACTGCGTGATTCGCGTGCCCGCCTCTTCGGCCGCGTGCAAGACCGGCGTCACCACTTACCAGGGGACGCTGGCCGAGCTGGAACAGCTCTCCGATTCGACCATTGGCTTTGCCATCGACCTGGACGAGGCCGCCGGCCTGGACTTCCTGCCCGGCCAGTATGTCAATGTCGAGATCCCGGGCACCGGCCAGATGCGCTCATACTCCTTCAGCTCCGCGCCCGGCAGCGCGCGCACCGGCTTCGTGGTGCGCAACGTGCCGGAAGGCCGGATGAGCACGTGGCTGACCAGCCAGGCCAGATCAGGCGAGCGCGTAGCGTTTTCGGGCCCCTACGGCAGCTTCTACCTGCGCGAGGTGGCGCGGCCGGTGCTGTTCCTGGCCGGCGGCACCGGCATCGCCCCCTTCCTGTCGATGCTCGATGTGCTGGCCGCCAGCGGCTGTGCGCAGCCGGTGCGCATGGTCTACGGGGTCACCAACGACATCGACCTGGTGGCGCTGTCGCGGATCGATGCGGCCCAGGGTGCCTTGCCCGGCTTCGAATACCGTACCTGCGTCGCCGACGCTGCCAGCAACCACCCCCGCAAGGGCTATGTCACAGCCCATGTGGAGCCGGAATGGCTCAACGGCGGCGATGTCGACATCTACCTGTGTGGCCCCGTGGCGATGGTGGAGGCCGTGCGCGGCTGGCTGCAGCAGAGCGGCATCACGCCCGCCGGCTTCTACTATGAGAAGTTCTCGGCCAGCAACGCGGCATGAGCGAGGAGCACGACAACATGAGAACTGCTACACGCTTTGCCGGCAAAGCCATGATCGTGACCGGGGCCGCGCAAGGCATCGGCCGCGGCGTCGCACTGGCCGCCGCCGCCGAGGGCGCCTCGGTGGCGCTGGTCGACCGCTCGGCACTGGTCGATGAAGTCGCGGCGCAGATCGTTGCAGCAGGCGGGCAGGCCATCGCAGTGCACGCCGACCTGGAGCGCTATGCCGGCGCCACACAAATGGCGCAGGCGGCCGAAGCAGCCTTCGGCCCCATCGACATCCTCGTCAACAACGTGGGCGGCACAATCTGGGCCAAGCCCTTCCAGGCCTATGAGGAGGACCAGATCGAAGCCGAGATCCGGCGCTCGCTGTTCCCCACGCTGTGGTGCTGCCGGGCGGTGCTGCCCGGCATGGTCGCGCGCCGGCAAGGCGTCATCGTCAACGTGTCGTCGATTGCCACGCGCAGCATCCACCGCGTGCCCTACGCGGCGGCCAAGGGCGGCGTCAACGCACTGACGGCCAGCCTCGCCTTCGAGCATGCGCACGAAGGCGTGCGCGTCAACGCCGTGGCGACCGGCGGCACCGAGGCACCGCCGCGCAGGATTCCGCGCAACATGGCAGCGCAGAGCGAACAGGAGGCCATCTGGTACCAGGCCATCGTCGACCAGACCAGGGCCTCGAGCCTGATGCACCGCTATGGCACGATCGACGAGCAGGTCCATGCCATCCTGTTTCTCGCATCGGACGAGGCATCGTACATTACCGGCACGGTCTTGCCAGTTGGCGGCGGGGATCAGGGCTGATGAGCCAGCTTCTGGGTGGAATCGATTGGAGCGCAGTCCAACCGCCGAGGGGCTGCAGCGTGTTGCATTGTTCGGCTTACAGCTTTCATTGGCAGATAGGAGTCAGATCATGAACAAGCCCTCGATCATTCTGGTGCACGGTTTCTGGGGAGGTGCCGCGCATTGGGGAAAAGTCATCGTTGAACTGGCGCGAAAGGGGTATACGAACGTCCACGCCGTTGAAATGCCGCTGACATCGCTTGCTGACGATGTCGAGCGTACCCGCAAGATGATTGCCCAGCAGAATGGGCCGGTCCTCCTGGTGGGGCATTCGTACGGTGGTGCGGTGATTACCCAGGCGGGTGACCAGCCCAATGTGGTGGGGCTTGTGTATATCGCGGCGTTTGCGCCAGATGCGGGGGAGAGCCCCGGTGGCATTACGCAGCAGCATCTTCCGGTTGCGGCTCCCAATCTCGAACCCGACAGCGACGGCTACTTGTGGCTCAAGTCCGATAAGTTCCATGAGAGCTTCTGCCAGGATCTTTCGCCCGACGACGCGCTGGTGATGGCGGTGACGCAGAAGGCGCCGCTTGCAAGCACCTTCGGCGACGTCATCACGACGCCGGCCTGGAAAAAGAAGCCGTCCTGGTACCAGATTTCCAGCGAAGACAGAATGATCGCCCCCGAAAACCAGCTGAAGATGTCGGCCCGGCTCAATCCCCGGAAGGTCATTACTCTGGCGGCAAGCCATGCTTCGCTGGCTTCGAAGCCAGCCGAGGTTGCGTCGTTGATCGACGAAGCCGCGACCGACTCGTTCAAGGGATAGCGCCCTGAACGCCGGCGCCCGCCGGGCCAGGCTGCGCAGTGCGCCAAACGGCGGAAAGCTGCGCGGGAATCAAGGGGAGCCCCCCGGCTACAGCATCGCCGAATGCAAGTGATGCGGATTGTCGAGCGTTTCCGCGATGATCCGCAGCGACTCCTCGATCTCATCGCGCTCGCCCGGGCCACCCAGGCAGACACGAATCGCATCGGGCGGGTTGCCGTCGGTCGAGAAGGCGGCGGCCGATACCGCGCCGATGCCGCGCGAGCGCAGGTGCAATGCCAGTTCCGACGGGCTCCACGCTGAAGCCGCCGGGATCGGCAGCCACAGGTGAAAGCCCTCCGGGTCCGCGTCATAGGCCAGGCCCTCGAGCACATGGCGCGCAATCAACTGCCGCGCCGCGCTTTCGGCGCGGATGGCCTTGAGCATGTCGTCCACCGTTCCGTCCTTGATCCAGGATGTAGCGAGCAATGTGTTGATGGGGCTCGCCATCACCGTCGTTGCCCGCAGGGTGCCAGCCAGGCGCTGCGCCTGCCGGGCGGTGGGGGCGTGCAGGAACGCGATCCGCAGCCCGGCGCCCAGGCATTTGGACAAGCCGGTGACGTAATACGTGAGTTCCGGGGCGAGCGCGGCAAACGTCTGCGGTGCCCGCAGCGGCAGCATGCCGTAGGCATCGTCCTCGATGATCGGCACGCTGTAGCGCAGCGCGACTTCGGCGAGCTGCTCGCGGCGTGCCTGCGGCATGGTGCGCGTGCTCGGGTTCTGGATGGTCGGGTTGCAATAGAGCGCCGCTGGCTTCTGTGCCTTGCACATGGCTTCGAAGGCGTGGGCGAACGGGCCATCCTCGTCACCGGGCAGCGCCTGTAGCTGGATACTGAGCTGCGCGGCGATGGCCTTGATGCCGGGGTAGGCCAGCGTGTCGGCACAGATGGTTTGCGCCGGGCGCGCGAGCTGCGACAGCAGTGCGACCAGCGCGCTGTGGATGCCGGGCGTGACCAGCACGGTGTCCGCGCTGCACGCCGGCACCCAGCGGCGCAGCCATTTCGCGGCGACCGAGCGATCGGCCGGGGTTCCGCCGAAGTCCTGGTAGCGCAGCAGCGTGTAGGGATCGGCAGCCTCCAGCAGTTGCGCCATGGCGGCACGAAGCCGCGCTGTCATCGCCGGCGGCTCCGGCGGCATGTTCATGGTCATCTCCGCACCCGTGCCGCCGCGCAGCGGCATCGCGGGCGCACGTCCGCGCACGTAAGTGCCACTTCCTGTCTTGGTGTCGATCAATCCCCGCTTCCTCGCTTCGCTGTAGCCGCGCGCCACGGTGGTGTAGTTCAGTTGCAGCGCTTCGGCCAGGTCGCGCAGCGGCGGCAGCCGGTCGCGCGCGCGCAGCTGGCCGTCGGCCAGCGCCTCCTCGATCAGGTCCGGAATCAGCAGATAGGCAGGCTTGGCACTGCCGGCGATACGTTTTACCCAATGGCTGGTCAGGTTGGACACCGTGGTCTCCCGCTGCGCGATGCGATGGAATTCAGTGCCCTGAGGGTAGCACCCGAATGATCGCTCACCAAGCCGCGCAAGCGATTGCATATGAACTTCTCAATGATGGTGCGATATCAGCGCTCATGCACCACGCGTGCGCACCCGGGCGGCTGGTTCCCGTTCAAAAACGTGCATTGTGGCGAAGCCGTCATGGCGTGCGCTGTGCGCCTTTGGTGGCATCCATGGCCAAAGCCGTTGCGATCATTGGGCCGATCATTTGGTCGGCTTCGGCTTGATTGGAGATTGATCGCATGACTGCGGGCATTGCGTGGCACATCGGTTGCGGATGTTGGCGTGTTCGGCCTGGCGCCGAACGGTCGATCGGCAAGGGATCGATCGGCCGCACAGCCCCATCAACGCAACGGAGAGAAGCATGCCTGCTGTCAGCAAACCGGCCCACAAGAAGGGCGATTTCCTGGTCGACTATGAAGAGAAGGTATTCGAGGACGTAAAGGCCGAAGCCGACGAGAAGGCGCTGGTGACCTTCCATACCGTCGCCTTCGAAGGCTCGATCGGCTTCGTCAACATGCTGCAGGCCACGCGCCTGCTGCGCAAGGGCTTCGAGACTTCGATCCTGCTGTACGGCCCCGGCGTCAACCTTGGCGTTCAGCGCGGCTTCCCGACGCTTGGCGACGAGGCATTCCCCGGGCATATGAACTTCAACAAGCAGCTCACCAAGTTCATGGAAGAGGGCGGCAAGGTTTACGCCTGCCGCTTCGCCCTGCAGGCCCTGTACGGCCATGGGGAGGCCTCGCTGATCGAGGGCATCCGCCCGATCAATCCGCTCGATGTGCTCGACCTCAAGCTGCTGCACCGCAAGGAGAACGCGCTGATCATCGACACCTGGACGGTCTGAGCAAAAGGGCAGGTGCCACCATGTCACAGAAACGCATTGTGCGCGCGGCCGCGGTCCAGATCGCGCCCGACCTCGAGAGCGGCGCAGGCACGCTGGCCAAGGTCTGCGAGGCGATCGACGAGGCCGCCGGGAAAGGCGTGCAGCTGATCGTCTTCCCGGAGACCTTCGTGCCGTACTACCCGTACTTCTCCTTCGTACGGCCGCCGGTGCACTCCGGCAGCGACCACATGCGGCTGTACGAGCAGGCCGTGGTGGTGCCCGGCCCGGTTACCGATGCCGTCGCCGGGCGCGCACGCCGGCACGGCATGGTCGTGGTGCTCGGCGTGAACGAGCGCGACCACGGCAGCCTGTACAACACGCAGCTTATCTTCGACACCGAGGGCAATCTCGCGGTCAAGCGCCGCAAGATCACGCCCACCTTCCACGAACGGATGATCTGGGGGCAGGGCGATGCGGCCGGCCTGAAGGTCGCGGACACCGCGATCGGACGCGTCGGCGCGCTGGCGTGCTGGGAGCACTACAACCCGCTGGCCCGCTATGCGCTGATGACCCAGCACGAGGAAATCCACTGCAGCCAGTTCCCGGGCTCGCTGGTCGGGCCGATCTTTGCCGAGCAGATCGAAGTCACCATCCGGCATCACGCGCTGGAATCCGGCTGCTTCGTCGTCAACGCCACCGGCTGGCTGACCGAAGCGCAGATCGCCTCCGTGACCACCGATCCGGTGCTGCAGAAGGCGCTGCGCGGCGGCTGCAACACCGCAATCATCTCGCCGGAGGGACAGCACCTGGCGCCGCCGCTGCGCGAGGGCGAGGGCATGGTCATTGCCGACCTCGACATGTCGCTCATCACCAAGCGCAAGCGAATGATGGATTCGGTGGGCCACTACGCGCGCCCGGAACTGCTAAGCCTGGCCATTAATGAGCGGCCGGCGGCGACGGCAGTGCCGATGGCAGGCGTCTTCTCCAACTTCCATGGGAGTATCCACGATGACATCCAGCGCGAGCGTGCCGGCTTCGAGCCGGCAATTGATGACTGAGCTGCAGTCCGTCGGGCTGCGCCTGGAAGACCCGAATGCCGGCGCAGCCAGCCGGCGCGGCGGGGCGGGTCCGTCCGATCACAAGGCGGTCACCATCGACGGCGTGACCATCATGGTGCCGGTGCATACCAGTACCGCGTGGCACTCGCCGTTCGTGGCGCAGGCGCCCGACGGAGCGGGGCGCAGCGCACTGATGCGCGGCACCATCCCGATTGCCAGCATCAGCTTTCCGAAGGCGCCGCGCTTCCATGCGCTGCAGACCCTGGAGGGTATCCCGTACTCGCATATCGCCACGCTGCATGGCGCCGATGTGCTGGCCACCACGGTGCTGCAGACTTGCATCCGCTACGAGAGCCGCAAGAAGACCTGCAAGTTCTGCTCGATCGGCCAGTCGCTGGCGGCGGGCCGCACGATCGCGCGCAAGACGCCGGAGCAACTGGCCGAGGTGGCGCGCGCCGCGGTGCTACTCGACGGCGTCAGGCATATGGTGCTGACCACCGGCACGCCGCCGACGCCGGACCGGGGCGCGGCCATTCTTTGCGAGAGCGCCTTCGCCATCAAGGCCGCGGTCGACCTGCCGATCCAGGCGCAGTGCGAGCCGCCCGACGACGACCGCTGGTTTGAGCGCATGAAGGCCGCCGGCATCGACACGCTCGGCATGCACCTCGAGGTCGTCACGCCGGCGCTGCGCGAGCGCATCATGCCGGGCAAGGCGGCGGTGCCGCCGAGCCGCTACATGGAAGCCTTCAGAGCCGCTGTCGCCGTGTTCGGCAGGGGGCAGGTCAGCACCTACATCCTCGCGGGACTCGGCGATACCGCGGAAGCCATCCTGTCGATCTCGCGCGAGCTGATCGAACTCGGGGTGTATCCGTTCGTGGTGCCTTTCGTGCCGATCTCCGGCACGCCGCTGGAGGACCACCCGGCGCCCTCGCCGGCCTTCATGCAGTCGATCCTGCAGCCGCTCGGCGCCATGCTGAGCGCCGCCGGCATGCGCTCGTCCGATATCAAGGCGGGTTGCGGCAAGTGCGGCGCGTGCTCGTCGCTGGCCACCTACGAGCGCGAGGCGGCACTGGCGACCGACGGAGCGACATCATGAAAAGCGATCTCTGCGTCGAGGTGCCGGGCATCCCGATGTTCTGCATCCGCTGGGCGGAGCACGCCTGGGAGGCGGAGCAGGCCTATCGCCTGCGCCAGGCCGTGTTCTGCGGGGAGCAGGGCATCTTCGCGGGCGACGACCGGGACGCGGTGGACGACGTGGCGCAACTGCTGGTGGCGGTGCGGTTCGAGCCGGAGTTGCCGGGCCGTCCCGGCACCGTGGTCGGCACCGTTCGCATCCATGAAAGCGAGCCGGGCGTGTGGTTCGGCTCGCGCCTGGCGGTGGATGCGGCATACCGCAGCCAGGGCAAGATCGGCGCGACGCTGATCCGCCTGGCGGTGAGCAGCGCCCACGCGATCGGCTGCCGTCGCTTCCTTGCGCACGTGCAGAGCCAGAACGTGCCCTTGTTCAGGCGCTTGCATTGGCACGTCCTGGCAGAGGAGACGCTGCTCGGGCGGCCTCACCACCTGATGCAGGCAGACCTGAACCATTACCCGCCTTGCCATACCCCGCACGCGGGCCTGATCACCGAAGGCAGGGCCGTGCGATGAACCTCGACGATCTCGTACGTACCCTGCGCAGCAGCCGCGGTTTTGCGCATAAGACCGATATCCCGGCCATGCTGTCGCCACTCGGCGCCGCGGCCACCGGACGCAACGCGGCCATGGCTGTCGATGTCGGCGACGACTGCGCGGCATGGCGGGATGGCGACGGCTACCTGCTGTTCGCCATCGAAGGACTCGTCAGCGATTTCATCCGCACCATGCCGTGGTTCGCCGGCTACAGCGCGGTCATGGTCAACATCAGCGATATCTATGCGATGGGCGGCAGGCCGACGGCCGTGGTCGATGCGCTATGGAGCCATGGCGCCGCCGACGCCGCCGAAGTGCTCAAGGGCATGGCAGCGGCGTCTGCCGCTTATGGCGTGCCGATCGTCGGCGGTCACAGCAACGCGCGCAGCGAGGAAAGCCAGCTTGCCGTGGCGATCGTTGGCCGGGCGCGCAAGCTGCTGTCGAGCTTCGCCGCGCGTCCCGGCCAGCGCCTGTTGATGGCAGTGGACCTGCGCGGCGCGTTCGCGGAGCCGTACCCGTTCTGGAACGCCTCGACGGGCGCACCGGGCGAACGACTGCGCGCGGATCTAGAACTCTTGCCGGTGCTGGCCGAAGACGGCCTTTGCGCCGCGGCCAAGGACATCAGCATGGCGGGTGCGCTCGGCACCGCGCTGATGCTGCTCGAATGCTCCGGGGTGGGCGCCAGCATCGCGCTGGAGCGCATTCCGCGGCCCGATGGCGTGCCGCTGGAGCGATGGCTGACGGCATTCCCCAGCTATGGCTTCCTGCTGGCCGTCGATGACGACGATGCGCAGGCGGTCGAACGCCGCTTCCTCGATCGCGGCATTGCCTGCGCCCAGATCGGCGCCATCGACGATTCCCGTGTCGCCACGCTCACGCACGCCGGCGAACGGGCCACGTTGTGGGACTTGCGCGAGGCAGGGTTCATCCTGCCGACGCGCCTGGCCACGCCGATCGATTCCCCAACCTGAGAACTGCCATGCCGGTTACCCATTTCCGCATCCGCTGGCCTGACCAGACCGAGATGGCCTGCTATTCCCCATCCTCCGTCGTCACGGAGCACTTTGTCGAAGGCGCGGCGTATCCGCTGGACGAGTTCGTCGAGCGGGCGCGTACCGCGCTGGGCGCCGCTTCCGAGCGGGTGCGTGCCAGGTATGGCTACGCCTGCTCCTCCGCAATGGACCAGCTCCGCATCCTGGAAATCGCCGCGCAGCGGTTCCGGGGCCAGGACGGCGCCACCGTCCGGTTTCTCGGCTTTGGCAGCTAGCCGTTCTTCAAATTCCTCGCCTTAAAGGATCCAACATGTCCCACGTCATCAACACCAATCCGGGCCTGGCCGCAGAACCCAGGCACTACGGCGTCATCATTGTCGGCGGCGGCCAGGCCGGACTATCGATGAGCTACTTCCTGAAGCAGGCCGGCATCGACCATCTGCTCATCGAGAAGCACACCGTCACGCACACCTGGCGCACGCAACGCTGGGATGCGTTCTGCCTGGTGACGCCGAACTGGCAATGCGCGCTGCCGGGCTATCCCTACCAGGGTGACGATCCGCACGGCTTCATGAAGAAGGACGAGATCACGGCCTATCTCGATGGCTTTATCCGGACCGTCGGCGCGCCGGTGCTCGAGCATACCGAGGTGCGGCAAGTGAAGGCGCGCGCGCAGGGGGGATTTTTCGTGGTGACGAGCCAGGGTGCATTCACCGCGGACCAGGTGGTGGTGGCTTCGGGCGGTTATCACACGCCGATCGTGCCGCGCATGGCCGAGCGCCTGCCGGCGTCGATCCGGCAGCTGCAATCGTCCGAATACAGGAATCCCGAGTCGCTGCCCGACGGTGCGGTGCTTGTGGTCGGCTCGGGCCAGTCGGGCGCGCAGATTGCGGAAGACCTGCACCTGGCCGGCCGCAAGGTGTATCTGGCCGTCGGCGAGGCGCCGCGCTGCGCGCGCTTCTATCGCGGGCGGGACGTCGTGGACTGGCTCGCGGACATGAAGTACTACGACCTGCCGGTCACCGAGCACCCGCTGCGCGAGGGCGTGCGCGACAACACCAATCACTATGTCACCGGCCGCGACGGCGGGCGTGATATCGACCTGCGCAGGTTTGCCACTGAGGGCATGGAGCTCTACGGCGTGCTCGACGACTACCTCGACGGCCGACTGCGTTTTGCGCCGGACCTGCGTCGCAGCCTGGACGACGCCGATGCGACCTACAACCGCATCAACGCGAGCATCGACAAGTTCATCGCGGAGCGAGGCATCGAGGCGCCGCCGCCGAGCGTCTATGCGCCCGTATGGACGCCGCCGGCCGAGCGCACGGAACTCGATCCCCAGGCAGCCGGCATTGGTTCGATCATCTGGTGCATCGGCTTCCGACCGGACTTCAGCTGGCTCGAAGTGCCGGTGTTCAACGGCCGCGGTTATCCCGGCCACGAACGCGGCGTGACCGCCCACGCTGGCCTCTACTTCCTCGGACTGCCCTGGCTGCACACCTGGGGATCGGGGCGATTCTCCGGCATCGCGCGCGACGCCGAGTACCTCGCCGGTTTGATTGCCGCGGGCGAGAGCGACACCGCGCTGGCCGCCTGACATGGAAGCCCTTGTCTCGCGCCATGTCGCCGGCATGCCCCAGTTGGCATACACCGGCCTGTCAGAGAACTGGCTGCTGAAGACCTGCGGCGACCTGCACTGGCGCCTGCTGGCCGCCGGCGTCGGCCTGGCGGAGCCGGACTTCCGGGATGCCGAGGGCAATCCGGTGTATGCGGCGTTCACCGCGATCCGCGTGCGCGATGCCGCGCCGCAAGCGGTCGGCGAGCACGCCGAGTTCAGCATCGGCTCGCGCATCGTGCCAGCGGGCGGCGTGAAGCACCTCAGCGAACATGTGGTCGACATGCAGGGGGACCGCCGCGCCAGCGTGACGATGCTGTCCACCTTCATCCGCCGCACGCGTGAGCGGGACAACCGCTCGGTCGTGCGCACCATGCCAACCGTGGCCGCGCAGTGGGCGGGCGCCGGCCCGTCGGCACAGGCGGCGGAACTGTCGCTGCTGGCACGGCGGTTTCGCTGCGGGGATTGGGGCACGCATCTCGGGCTCGATCAGGCCCGGCATCGCGTCTGTTACGCGGCCGAATACCTGCCGTGCCCCTGCAACGACTTCAATGGCGCCGACCTGCTGTACTTCGCCAGCTTCCAGGCCATGGTCGATCGCGCGGAATGGCAATGGCGCCGCGACGCGGATCCGCCCACGGTGTTCGCGCGGGACCTGTTCTTCCATGGCAACGTCAATGTCGGCGAGTCGCTGGAGCTGACCTTTTCCGCGCTGCGCGAGGACGAGGAGGGATTGACGCACTGGTGTGAGATCCGGCGCAGCCGCGACGGCGAGAAGATCGCCGATGTGGTCACGCAGAAACGCTGGAGGCAACGTTGAACGCGAAACGGGACGACCCGGCAGGCGCCCTGGAGCTGAAGCCGGTTTACGGGCCCGACGACCTGACTGGCCTTGGCCACCTGGGCGGCATGCCCGGCGAGGCCCCGTTCGTTCGCGGCCCCTATCCCACCATGTACCGCGGCAGGCCTTGGACCATCCGCCAGTACGGGGGATACGGCGACGCCGCAACGTCGAACCTCGCCTATCGTGAGGCCTTGAAGCAGGGCGCGCAGGGCTTGTCGGTAGCCTTCGACCTGCCGACCCATCGCGGCTACGATTCCGACGACCGTCAGGCGCAGGCCGATGTCGGCATGGCCGGCGTGGCCATCGACACGGTCGACGATATGCGGCGCCTGTTCGATGGCATTGCGCTCGACCGCGTGTCGGTATCGATGACCATGAGTGGTGCGGTGCTGCCAGTACTGGCAGCGTTCCTGGTCGCGGCCGAGGAATCGGGCGTCCCGTTCGAACAGCTGCGCGGCACCATCCAGAACGACATCCTCAAGGAGTTCATGGTCCGGAACACCTGGATCCATGCGCCGCAGCCGTCGCTGCGCATCGCCACCGACGTGGTCGAATGGCTGGCCGCGCATGCGCCGAAGTTCAACGGCATGTCGATCTCGGGCTATCACTTCCAGGAAGCGGGCGCCGATCCGGTGCTGGAACTGGCGCTGACACTGGCCAATGCCAGGACCTATGTCGGCCGGCTGCGCGAGCGCGGCCTTGATGTCGACGCGTTCTGCGGCGGACTGAGCTTCTTCTTCGGCGTCGGCAAGCCATTCTTCGTCGAGATCGCCAAGCTGCGCGCCGCGCGGCTGCTGTGGCACGACATCGTGTGCGAGCTGGGTGGCACCAGCGCGCGCGCCACGGCGATGCGCATGCATTGCCAGACTTCGGGCTGGACGCTCGCCGCGCAGCAGCCGCTCAACAATATCGCGCGCACCACGGTCGAGGCGATGGCCGCGATCTTTGGCGGTACGCAGTCGCTGCATACCAACGGCTTTGACGAGGCATTGGCATTGCCGGGCGCGCAGGCCTCGCGGCTGGCCCGCGATACGCAGCTGATCCTGCAGCATGAGTTTGGCCTGTGCGAGGTGGCGGACCCGTGGGCGGGCTCCTACCTGATCGAGTCGCTGACCGGCCGCATGGTGACGGAGGCTCGTGTGGTGCTGGCGCAGATCGACGCCGAGGGCGGCATCCTGGCGGCCCTTGAATCCGGCTGGGTGCAGCGGCGCATCCACCAGGCCGCGCTGCGGACGCAGGCTCGGCTCGATGCGCAGGAAGAGGTCGTGGTGGGTGTCAACCGCTACCAGGAGCCCGACGACAATGGCCAGGAATGCCTGGAGATCGACGGTACCCAGGTGCGCGTGCAACAGGCACGCCGCCTGGACGCGCTGCGCAGCCGCCGCGATGACGCCGCGGCCAGGCATGCGCTGGCGGCGCTGACCGAGGCCGCCAGGCACGGCGGCCCCAACCTGCTGGCCTGTGCGATAGACGCCATGCGTTGCCGCGCCACGGTCGGGGAATGTACCCGGGCGCTGCTCCAGGTGTGGCCGCGCCATACGGTCCGGGCGTCCTACGACGCTGCGCTGTACGGCACGGCCCGCGCCGGCAACACGGAATGGCTGGCCGCCTGCGAGTGCGTCAGTGCGCTGCGCGAGCGGCTCGGCCGCGCGCCCCGGATCCTCGTGGCCAAGCTCGGCCAGGACGGCCACGACCGCGGTGCGAAAGCGGTGGCGGCCGGGCTTGCGGATGCCGGGTTCGTGGTCGAACTGACGCCGCTGTTCCAGTCCGCCGAGGCGGTTGCATCTGCCGCCTGCGATGGCGACTTCGATGCCATCGGCATCTCCACGCTTGGCGGCGCGCACCTGGAGTTGCTGCCGGCGCTGCTACACGCCTTGCGGCAGCGCGCGCTCGATGTGCCGGTCTTCGTCGGCGGCATTGTTCCGGCAGACCACAGGCGCTTGCTGCGCCAGTGCGGCGTGCAGGAGATTCTCGGACCGGGCACGCCGATGGAGATCATCGTGAGCACCATCGTGGCTGCGCTCACGTTGTCGAGGATGCCTACGGCGTAAGCGTGACGTCCTCGATCGCCACGTCGCCCACCAGCATGTAGCCGGGCGCATGCGTGATGCACAGCGGCAGCCGCGCCTGCACGGCCGCGGCCTGAGGCGTCACGCCGCAGCCCCAGAATACCGGGATCTCGCCTGGCAGGATGGCGGTGGGCTCGCCTTCGTCGGGACGGTTGACGTCTGCAATGCCGATCGCTGACGGATCGCCGGCGTGCACCGGTTTGCCATGCGCTGCCGGCAGCGCGGCGCAGATCTCGCTGGCGCGCGCGGCCTGTGCCGGCGTATAGGGGCGCATCGACACCACCATCGGTCCGCGGAATGGCCCCACCGGCGTGGTTTCGATGCTGGTGCGGTACATCGGCACCACCTTGCCTTCATCGACATGCCGCACCGCCAGCCCGGCGCGCTGGAGCGCATCTTCGAAGGACAGCGAGCAGCCCAGCACGAAGCCGACAAAGTCGTCGCGCCACAATGCGCCAATGTCGCCGCACTCTCCGGCCAGCTTGCCATCGCGCCAGACCCGGTAGCGCGGCAGGTCGGTGCGCAGGTCGATATCCTCGCCCAGCGCCGGCACCAGCGGCGAGCCTGGCTCGGTCATGCCGATCAGCGGGCAGGGCACGGGATTGGCACGGCAGTAGCCGAGGAAATCTTCGGCCCATTGGCGTGGCAGGATCATGAGGTTGCCCTGCACGCGGCCGGGCGCCATGCCGGCAGTGTGGCCACGCCAGGCACCGCTGCGGATGGCGGCGCGCGCGGTGGCGGGGCTGGCTGCCCAGCCGGGCAGCGCAACAGTAGTGTCATGCATGTCGGGTCGCTCCAGGCCGGTGTTGCATTACCGCAGCGCCTCGCGCGCGGTTTCCCTGACGCGCAGTAGCCCAAGCAATGCGATGGCCGAGCCGCCCATCAGCAGGTACGCGGGCTGCGCCATACGCCTGAACTGTTCCGCAAGGTGCGCGACGCCGTGGGTTTCGGGCCCCACCTGCTGCACGACGCCCACCATCGCCTGACGCCGATCGAGGCTGCGCGGCTCGGCAAGGAACTTGAACCCTTCAGCCTGTTCTGTCTGGAAGACGCCACGCCGGCAGAGAACCAGGAGGCGTTCCGGCTGATCCGCCAGCACACCACGACGCCGCTGGCGGTGGGGGAAGTCTTCAACTCGGTCTGGGACTGCAAGACGCTGATCAGCGAGCAACTGGTCGACTACATCCGCGCCACCATCGTGCACGCAGGCGGCATCACCCACGTGCGGCGCATCGCGGACTTCGCGGCCATGTACCAGGTGCGTACTGGGTTCCATGGGGCGACCGACCTGTCGCCGGTGTGCATGGCGGCCGCGGTCAACTTCGGGCTGTGGGCGCCCAACTTCGGCATCCAGGAGCTGATGCCGCATAGCGAACTGACTGATGCGGTCTTTCCGCACAACTACCGCTTCGAAGACGGCTATCTGGTCATGGATGAGGTGCCGGGTCTCGGGGTCGATATCGACGAAGCGCTGGCCGCAAAGTATCCCTACGAACGTGCCTATCTGCCGGTCGCACGGCTGGCGGATGGCTCGATGTGGCACTGGTAGCCGGAGTTTCCGATGCTTAGCATTGTTGTCGAAGAACCCAACAGCATGGCCGTGTGCGAGCGGCCAATGCCGGAGCCCGCTGCTGGCGAGGTGCGCGTACGCGTGCGCTATGCCGGCATCTGCGGTTCCGACCTGCATATCTTCCGCGGTCACAATCCGTTGCCAGCGCTTCGGTGATCGAGCCGTTTGCCGTGGCTGCCAATGTCACGCACCGCACCGGCGTGCTTGCGCAGGATGTGGCATTGATCTATGGCGCGGGGCCGGTCGGGCTCAACCTGATGCAGGTTCTCAAGCGCGTCCATGGCATCCGCGCCTTCATCACGGATCGCCTCGACGAGCGCCTGGCGCTCGCGCGGCAATGCGGTGCCGGTGAGGACGAAGTCATCAACACCGCGCGCGAGCCCCTCGAACAGGCGCTGGCGGCGCGAGGCGTGCAAGGCGGTCCGACACTGATCTTCGATGCCGTATGCCATCCGGCCATCCTGGAGGAGGCCGTGCGCATTGCGGCACCGGCCGGGCGTATCGGTGTATTGGGCTTTTCGGCAACGCCATCGGCGATCCCGCAGCAGGAACTCACCAAGAAGGAGCTGACTTTGTATGCCTCGCGGCTGAACTGCGCGATGTTCCCGACGGTGATTGACTGGATCGCGAAAGGCCTGGTCAATCCGGGGCAAATTGTCACGCACCACGTCGATTTTCGCGATGTTGCCGGCGCGTTTGCACTGGCCGAGGGCAATCCGGGCGAATGCTGCAAGGTGCTGCTTGATTTTGGCCATGGTGGCTGACAAGGCACAACGACACTGGTTTATAATTGTTGTAAAAAGAACACTGATAGTGCTCAAATCGGCATCGAGCTAAACCTTCCGTTGGCAGGGGTTTGTCAAGCATGTATTTTGAACACCATGAGTGATCAAAATCACGGAAAACTAAACCAGCTCCTGGCAAGGCTTGGTGATACCACCTTGGTATCCAGCCGATGGCTGCGCGCGCATGGGTATTCCAACAGCCTTGTCGCACGCTATGTGGCCAGTGGCTGGCTGGTTTCGCCAGCGCGTGGTGTCTACATGAGGCAGGGCGGGCGCCTGCAGTGGCAAGGCGTGGTCCATACCCTTCAGGCCAACGAGGCATTGGCTGTGCACGTCGGTGGGCGCTTTGCGCTGGCCATGCAGGGGCATGAGCACTACCTGCGCCTGGGCGAAGCGGGCACGATCACGCTTTACGGGCCACAACGGCTGCCAGGCTGGGTGGGCAAGCTGCCATTGAACGAACACTTCGAGTTTCACGGCAAGGGGCCTTTCGACCTGACTGCGTTGCACTTCATGCCCGAGCTGCCGGAAAAGGCGTTGCTCGATCAGGGATTGACATGGTACGAGGTCAGCCCAGGCACCGATGCCCTGGCCTGTTCCACGCCGGAGCGGGCCATGCTGGAACTGTGCGATGGCGTGGCAAATGCGGCCCTGGTCTATGAGGCCGATGCGCTGATGCAGGCGATGACGACGCTGCGGCCGCAACGGGTCGCCATGATGCTGCGCCATTGCCGCAGCATCAAGGCCAAGCGCCTGTTCCTGGCGCTGGCCGAACGCCACCGGCATGCATGGCTGGCGCATGTGCCACTCGATGGCGTCGATCTGGGCCGGGGCAAGCGCGCGCTGGTGCCCGGTGGACGCCTGCATCCGACCTACCAGATTACTTTGCCTGGAGACCTGGATGAGCATCTGGGATAAGCGCTATACCGACCGGGTGCAATTGCTGGTCGAGATCCTGCCGGTCCTGGCGAAAGAGCCGCGCTTCGCACTTAAAGGGGGCACTGCGATCAACCTGTTCGAGCATGACCTTCCGCGGTTGTCGGTGGATATCGACCTGGCCTGGTTGCCCGTGCATGACTTCGCCGAGGATGCGGCCTCGATTGCTGCGGCATTGGAGCAACTGGCCGATGCACTGCGCGCACGCCCGCTGCAACTGCAGGTGCAGTCGTCGGCGGGCGAGGGTACGCGGTCGGTGACGCGATTGGTGGCCAGCCGTGGCCGCGCGCGCGTGCAGGTCGAGACAACACCGGTCATGCGCGGCACAGTGCATCCGGTGCGCAGCATGGTGGTCAGGCCGAAGGTGGAGGAGGCTTTTGGCTTCGCCTCCGTGCAGGTGCTTGATTTCGCCGATCTTTATGCCGGCAAGCTGGCCGCAGCGTTGTCGAGGCAGCATCCGCGCGATCTGTTTGATGTCAGTCTGCTGCTGGAGGACGAACGTGCGGATGAGAGGCTTTGGCGGACTTTCCTGGTGTACCTGACTTGCAGCCCCAAACCTGCCTGGGAGATGCTGGCCCCTCGCGCGCCGGCGGATTTCGCGGCAACGTTCGACGCGCATTTCAAAGGGATGACTGCCGAGCCGGTCAGTGCGGAAGTGCTGCTGGAAAGCCGCGAGCGCCTGCTGGCGCGAGTGGCGGCGTGGCTGGATGAGCCATCCCGTGCGTTTCTTGGATCCGTGGAGGATGAGAAGCCGGATTTCGGGCTCATCGGGCTTCCTCACGCAGTTGAGTTGCCGGGCATACGGCGCAAGTTGCATAACCTGGCCCAGCGCTCGCCAGCCAAGCGGCAGGCGGATCGTCGCGAGCTGGAACAGACGTTGGCGCGGCTCACTGGGCGGGGTGCCTGAGGCAAAGGCCCCTCGTGCAATCAGCAGGTGGCGCTTGACGCGCATTCTCTCTTCGTTCACCTTATGTCCCCGGCATAGATGGCCAGGCGTCCCATTGCCGGCGCTAGGCCATTCGCGGCGATCTCGCCAGCGCAGCCCGCGAGCGAATAACAAAAGGTGACCAAAGGGAGACCATCACAATGAGCAAGCTAATGCTCGGACCCGTGCTGTCGTTTCGTGGCCTCGGAACGGATGGCTCATGGAAGGTGACGGCGCTCGTTGGCATAGAAGATCAAGCCAGGGTTCCTCAGGTCACCGTGGAAGGCCGCAAGGCCGGCAAGCCGGTGATCCTGCTGCAGCATGCGGGCCGCACCTATCTGCGCTACGACTTGTCCTGCAAGCTGCGCAAGAACGAACGGCGGGTACCGTACAGCATCGAAGGTGTCGGGGAGGCGTGGCACTTTACCGTGCCCGGCAAGGGCTACGCGCCGCGCATGGCCTATGTTTCGTGCAACGGATTCTCCGACCCGGGCGGCATGCGCAAGCTGGTCAAGGCCGAGAATGCGGTATGGGCGGACTTGCTGTGCAACCACGACAAGGAAATCCGTCCGGCAGGCTATGAGCTGGACAAGGAGCAGCTCTGGCACGAGGCGCGTACCCATGACCAGGGCAATCAGCGCTTCCATCTGATGCTGATGGGCGGCGACCAGATCTACTTCGATTCGATCTGGGAAGACATCAAGCTGCTGAAGCGCTGGATCGGGTTGACGCGGGAGGAGCAGCTGCAGTACCCGGTGGACGCTGACCTCGAGAAAGAAATCGAGGACTACTATTTCAGGCTCTACAGCGAGCGCTGGCTGCCTCATGCAAGGTCAGGGTGGGGTAGCGCAGACAAGCCGCTCGATGCTGCCCAGGCCATGGCACGGATCCCCGCGGTGATGATGTGGGATGACCATGACATCTTCGACGGCTGGGGTTCCTATAGCCCCGAGATGCAGCGCAGCCCGTTGTTCCAGCGGCTGTTCTTCCATGCGCGCCGGGCATTCTGGGTCTTCCAGATGCAGCATGCGGTCGAACAGCTTCCCGACCTGGTGCCGCGCACCGACGTCAGGGTCCGGTCTGACGATCCATTGTTCGAACCGGTCAAGTGGTCTCAGGTGCTGTCCGGCGACAAGCTTGCGCTGCCGTTGCTGGACGAGCAGCCGGGCTTCACGTTCACGCATTCGGCTGGCCCCGTCAGTCTGATCGTTGCCGACCTGAGGACCGAACGATCCCAGGAACAGGTGCTTGGACCCGGTACCTGGGGCGCACTGCAGCGGTGGCTGTCGGGGATCGAATCGGGACATGCCGCCAACCCTGGCGGCATCAATTGCCAGCATCTGCTGCTGCTGTCCTCCGTGCCGGTGGTCCATCCCAAGCTGTCGCTGGCTGAAGCCTTCCTGGACAACTTTGGCCAGGATCACGTGCTCGACAGCAGTGCCGATGACCTCAAGGACCACTGGACCCACGACGATCACGAGGGCGAGAGGAAGCGCCTGGTAGAGACCTTGCTCAAGACCGCCAGCCAGAAGCAGCTGCGGGTGACGATCATCTCAGGCGATGTCCATGTCGCGGCCTGGGGTGTCGCCTACAGGAAAGACGTGGGGCCGAAGGACAACTGGGCGCAGATACAGCAGCTGACCAGTACTGCCGTGGTGCATCCCTCGCTGGTCGGGGTCATGGAGCGTCTGTTCTTCCATGTGCTGAACAACGTCGCCCAGTCGAAGCAGGCGCTTGATGTCAACCTGTCCGCGGAAATGATGCTCTTTCCCGGATCCAACCGGTACGTGATGCCGGCCAGGAACTGGCTTGCGATCGAACTGGACCGGGGCACGAACAACCCGAACGGCTGCAAGCTTTGGGCGACGTGGCGGTGCGAGACCAAGGCGGCGTTCACCAATCACCTGCTGGCTACCGATCCGGTGAACTTATAATCTGGATCGAGTCAGAGAGTAGGGCGGGGCGGCGTGCTCAGGCATGCGTGCCCATGCCTCGCCGATTCAAACCCCATCCGCGGAGGATTCAAGCCATGCGCCATTGATGCCGCCGTCTGCATGACGGCCAGTCTCCACCGCCCCCAAGCAGGGGGAGTTCCTGGCATCCCTGGAATCCCGCATGTCAAATCCCAATCTGACGCTGGAAAGCGTTTCCTACGTCCTGCCCGACGGCCGGACGCTCTTCTCTGAACTGTCCGAGCAATTCGACGGTCGTCCCACCGGCCTGGTCGGGCGCAACGGTATCGGCAAGTCCGTGCTGGCACGCATCCTGGGCGGGGAGCTGGAGCCCTCCGCGGGGCGTTGCGTGCGGTCGGGCAGCGTGCATTACCTGTCCCAGCAGGCCGCGCATGCCGTGCAGACGTCGGTGGCCGGGCTGGCTGGCGTGCAATCGGTGCTGGATGCGCTCCAGCGCATTGAGGCCGGCAGCACCGCGGCACAAGATTTCGATGACGTCGGCGAGCACTGGAACATGCCGCAACGGCTGCAGCAGGAGCTGGAGCGCAATGGCCTGGGCTACCTGCAGGCGGACACCCCGGCGAGCACCCTGAGCGGCGGCGAAGCCATGCGCGTGGCACTGATCGGCGCGCTCCTGTCGGATGCCGATTTCCTGATCCTCGACGAACCCAGCAATCATCTGGACCGGCCGAACCGGCTGGCGCTGATCGCGCAACTGCAACGCTGGCAGCGCGGCCTGCTGGTGGTCAGCCATGACCGGCAGTTGCTGGAGGGCATGGCGCGCATGGTCGAGCTGTCGTCGCTCGGACTGCGCAGTTATGGCGGCGGCTATTCGTTCTATGCGCAATGCAAGGCGCAGGAGCGAGAGATCGCCTTGCAGCAGCTGGATCAGCGCAAGCTCGAACGCAAGCGGGAAGAACAGTCGCTGCGTGCGCAGCGTGAACGCCAGGAGCGGCGGCAGGCCCGTGGCAACCGGCAGGCGCGCGATGCCAATCAGGCCAGGATCCTGCTGGGCCGGCAGAAGGAGCGCAGCCAGGCCTCGGCGGGCAGGCTGCGCCTGCAGCAGGCCGCCACGCGCGAAGCGCTCGATGCGCGCGTGCACGACGCCGCGCAACAGGTGGAGAACGATGCCGCGATCGTATTGCTCGCGTTGCCTGTCAGCCAGGCCGCGCAACGCCGCGTGGCTGAACTGGAGGAGGTCGATCTGCCGTTCGTGCCGGCCGCCACGCGCCGCATCAGCCTGATGCTGACGGGCCAGCAGCGCGTGGGCGTCGTCGGCCCCAACGGCTGCGGCAAATCCACCTTGCTCAAGCTGCTGGCCGGCCAGTTGCAGCCGCTTGCCGGCCGCTGCGCGGTGCATGTTGAGCGCGCCTACCTCGACCAGCAACTGGCCGGCCTGCTGCCGCAGCGCTCAACTATCGAACAGATGCTGGCCGCCAACCACTCCGCCGGGGAGGCGGCATTGCGCACGCGGCTGGCGCTGCTGGATCTCGATGCGCAGAAGGTCACCGCACCCAGCGGCCTGCTCAGCGGCGGCGAGCGCCTGAAGGCCGCGCTGGCTTGTACCTTGTATGCCGATCCGCCGGCACAGCTGCTGTTGTTCGATGAACCCAGCAACCACCTGGACCTGCCGTCCGTGCAGGCGGTGGAGACGATGCTGCGCGGCTATCAGGGCGCACTGGTGGTGGTGTCCCACGACGATGTGTTCATGGCCAGCCTGGGGTTGACCCATCGTCTGGCGGCAACGCCGGATGGGTGGAGGCTGGAACCCTGGTGACCCGAAGGCGCGGTGGCTCTATTTATACCCGGATAATATTGACATCTTATTTTATCCGGGTAATATTTGGAGATCGTCTCCCAGGGGCATCCCCATGACCAACGCAACGCTTCCGAACTACACCACCTTCGACGGCCACCGGCGTATCGCCACGGGCTCGCTGCAAGCCAATGCGCTGGCGCTCAAGCGCGCGCTGGAAGCTGGCGCGGGCGGACCCGTGCTGGTTTTCGACGACAGCACCGGGCGCTCGATCGACCTGGATACGAGCGGGACGGAGGCCGCCGTACTTGAGCGGACTGCCGAGCGCGCCGCGCAGCTCGAATCCCTGCGGCAGCCAGCCGGCGACAACGACGAAGCAGCGGAGGTGGCCGAGCCCCGGGGCCGAGGGCGCCCGAAGCTTGGCGTGGTATCGCGCGAGGTGACACTGCTGCCGCACCATTGGGAATGGCTGGCGGCCCAGCCAGGCGGGGCATCGGTGGCCCTGCGCAAGCTGGTCGAGCAGGCGCGCCGGGACAACGCGGACAAGGACCGCAGCCGCCGCGCCAGCGAACGGGCCTACCACTTCATGGCGGCGATGGCGGGAGATCTGCCCGGCTTCGAGGAAGCCACGCGGGCCTTGTTCGCGGGCGATGTGTCGGGCTTTGCGCAGCGGATCGAGGCATGGCCGGTGGATATCCGCGAGCACGCGATGCGCCTTGCGGGCAGCAACGCCTGAACGGCTGTCCCGTTCAGATGCCGCCCAGCAGGTCATGCGCATCCACGATCGCATAGGCGATTTCGGGATGCACTTCCATGCTGCGGCGGATGGCGGCGGGGATCGACTGGCGGATCTTGCGGCACAGGCCGGGCTGCTCCTGCACCTGGATGCTGATGCCGCGCACCGTGCGCACGCCGCGGGCGCTGGGGGTGATGGTCAGCACGATGCCCAGCTGGGTCTGCATCAGGCTTTCCATGCGCTGCAATTCAGCCAGGCTGGTCAGGCGCTCAAGCCGTTCGACCAGCCGCTTTTCTTCGGCGCGGGTGAGCCGCAGCACGCGTAAGTCGGCGTTGGGGTCACTCAGCAAGGCTTCGCGCCCGCAGATACAGGCGCCGGGCGGGCATTCCGTGCGAAGAGGGAACGGCGCGTTCATGTGGGGCGCGGCCATAAGGCCGCAAGATAGCGAGTACGATGACCGGATATGTTAATTCAGGTTGCCGGTCGCCGGTTGCCCGCTGCGGGCGCGCCATCTTTCCCGCAGCCCCTCAGGTCTTCCCTCTGGCAATGTCTGGTTGCGCGGGCATGGTTCAGTCCAGCTGCTCGATATGGGCCGACGTAATCAGCGCCCGCCATTTGGCGGTCTCGGCATCGATCAGCCTCCGGAACTGCGCGGGCGAGCCGCCGGCGGGCTCGGCGCCCAACGCCGCCAGGCCCTTGCGCACGTCCGGCGCCTGCAGCGCAGCTTGCAGCGCGGCGTTGATCTTGTCGATCACCGGCGCCGGCGTGCCGCGCGGTGCCACCACGCCGCCCCAGGCCACGGTCTCGTAGCCCTTCAGCCCGGACTCGTCGAGCGTCGGCACCTCGGGCAGCAGCGCAAGGCGTTTCAGGCTGCTGACCGCCAGCGGCCGCACCTTGCCGCCGCGGATCAGCGGCATGGCCTCGGAGGTATTGCTGAACATGAAGTCGAGCCGGCCGCCCATCAGGTCCTGCAGCGCGGCGGGCCCGCCGTTGTACGGGATAAAGGCGACATCGGCCTTCGCCATCGACTTGAACAACTCGCCGCCCATATGGCCGGTAGTGCCGACGCCCGAGGCGCCGTACGACAGCTTGCCGGGCTGCGCATGCGCCCGCGCGATCAGGTCCTGCACGCTGTGCAGCGGCGAGTTCACCGGCACGATCAGCACGTTGTACAGGCTGAGCAGGTGGATCACCGGCACCAGGTCGCGGTCCACATCGTAGGGCAGCTTGCGGAACAGCGAGCGGTTTACCGCCAGCGTGTTGATATTGCCGAAGCCGATGGTGGTGCCGTCCGGCGCACCGCGGCGGATCGCGGCGATGCCGAGGTTGCCGGCGGCGCCGGGCCGGTTGTCGATCACGATGGTGACGCCGCTGTCGCGCGACGCCTGGTTGACCACCAGCCGCGACAGCACGTCGGGCGAGCCGCCGGCCGCCGACGGCACCACGAAGGTCACCGGCTTGTCGGTCCAGGGCGCGGGCGGCGCGGCCGCGCTGGGGAGAGTGATGGCGGCAAGGGCCAGGGCGAACCCGCTGGCGAGGGTGCGAAGCATGCTGTCTCCTGCACTGATGGGGTGCGGGCCAGACTAGCATCGGCATCCTTAAAACCCGTCATCGAATAATGTGCTGCCGCCATAATCGGGAGTTATCGGTATGAGGGGTTTTCGGAGGCCTGGCATGAGGCAGCGCGGACGGTCGGACGCATTGGCAGGCGCAGGCGAGCGCTCGGGAGCAGGGGTGGCTGCGCCATCGGGCGGGCCGCTCAACCTGCGCCAGATCGAGGTGTTCCAGACCATCATGCTGGCGGGCTCGGTCAGCGGGGCCGGACGCATGCTGCATGTGTCGCAGCCCGCGGTCAGCCGGGTGCTGGCGCTGACCGAAAGCCGGCTCGGCTACCCCTTGTTCGAGCGCGCGCGCGGCAAGCTGTTGCCGACGCCGGAAGCGCGGCGCCTGTTTGCCGAGGTCGAGCAGGTCTACAGCGGCGTACAACGCGTCAACGACCTGGCCGCGGCGTTGCGCCGCGACGGGGCCGGCACGCTGCGCGTGGTGGCCAGCGCCGCGTTCGCGCAGCAACTGGTGCCGCGCGCGCTGGCGCAGCTGCGCGCGGGCGGCGTGCCCACGCGCATCGACTACCGCAGCGTCACCTTCGACGAACTGGTCGGCATTTTCCTGAGCGGTCGGGCCGATGTCGGCGTGTCGATGGTGCCGGCGGGGCATCCGACGCTGTCGTCCACGCTGCTCGGGCGCCAGCCGATGCTGTGCGTGCTGCCGCCGGACCATCCGCTGGCAGGCCGCGAGGTGGTGACGCCGGAGGATTTCGCAGGCAGCGCGTGGATCGGCTATCCGCCCGACACGCCGCTGGGTCGTGCGCTGGCCGGCTTCTTCGGCGACAGCGACAGCGGCGCGCCCGCCATCGAGGTGCATTCCCCGGTCACGGCGTGCGCCTTTGTGCAGCAGGGCCTGGGGCTGGCGCTGGTGGATGCGTGGAGCGTGACGCCTGCCATGCGCGCGGCGCTGGCGGTGCGGCCAGTGTTGCCCGCGGTCGGCCTGGAAATCTGGGCGACCCATTCCAGCCTGGCGCCGCTGCCATTGGCGGGGCGCCGCTTCCTGGCCTCGGTCGGCAAGGTGCTGCGCGACATCCAGCCGCCTGCCGCGTGCGTGCAGGGGTAGTCCGGCAGCAAATGCCGATCCGGTCTATGCTCGCGGCAGCGGTGCGGCCCGACGGCCCCCGACAACAAAAATTTCCAACCAAGGCCTGCACAGGAGATCCCCCATGGCACTCTCGATGTACGAAGTCTCGATTCCCTTGTTCATCCGCGCGCTCGGCAACCTGGCCGCGATCCTGGACAAGGGCGCGGCCCACGCCCAGGCGCAGGGCATGGACCCGGCCGACCTGATCCAGACCCGCCTGATCGCCGACATGGACGCGCTGTCGGCACAGGTGCAGCGCGCCAGCGATGCTGCCAAGGGCTGCGCCGCGCGGCTGGCAGGCATCGAGGTGCCGTCGTTCGCCGATACCGAAACCACCTTTGCCGAACTGCAGGACCGCATCGCCCGCACCATCGTCTTCCTGGAGCAGATCTCGCCTGAGCAGCTGGAAGGCAGCGAGCAGCGCACGATCGAGCTGAAGCTGCGCCAGGGGCCGATGACGTTCGACGGCAAGTCCTACCTGCTGGGCTTTGCGCTGCCCAATTTCTACTTCCACGTGACCACGGCCTACGACATCCTGCGCCACAAGGGCGTGCAGATCGGCAAGCGCGACTACCTGGGGCTGAAGTAAGAAGCCGAGCGGAGCCAGTAGGAAAAAGCCGGACGCGAAGCCCGGCTTATTCGTTGTGGAACAGCAGCTTGGGCGGCAGCCGCCGGTCGGCGCGGTCAGCACCGGGGCGCCGATGGCGGCCTTTTGCAGAAAAACCGGGTGATCTGCAGAAGATATTTGCCGCGCGCCTGGCCGGCGGCGGGGACCGCATCCCGCCAGCCTCTAAGCGAAAACCCTGACCCCTCTGGTATACTTGCAATACGTCCGGACCGGCCGGACGCAGCCTGCGACAGGCCACAGGCGGTTCCTCCGGCAGTGCCCGGAGCCCTGCACGGAAAACCCGGTGCACACCGCCCGCGCTGCCAGCCATGCGGCGCCGATCCGGGAGCCCGAGCCCGGATCCGTGATACTTGTTATCCGGCCTTTGCCCAATACATATTGAAACCCCGGCCAGCCCAAGGGCGGCCGAATGCCCGTTAACGGTCCCAGAACGGTCCCAGAGAGACCCCCACGCATGACTTACGCCGTCAAGGAAATCTTCTATACGCTGCAGGGCGAAGGCGCCAACGCCGGCCGCGCCGCGGTGTTCTGCCGCTTTGCCGGCTGCAACCTGTGGAGCGGCCGTGAAGACGACCGCGCCAGCGCGGTATGCCAGTTCTGCGATACGGATTTCGTCGGCACCGATGGCACCCGCGGCGGCAAGTACCGCACGGCCGAAGAGCTGGCCGCGGTGGTCGCGTCAGAATGGCCGCAGGGCGCCGGCGGCCAGCCGCTGGTGGTCTGCACCGGGGGCGAGCCGCTGCTGCAGCTCGACGCGCCGCTGATCGACGCGCTGCATGCGCAGGGCTTCGAGATCGCGATCGAAACCAACGGCACCATCGCCGTGCCGCCGGGGATCGACTGGGTCTGCGTCAGCCCCAAGATGGGCTCGGAACTGGTGGTCACGCGTGGTGACGAGCTCAAAGTCGTGATCCCGCAGGAGGGCCAGGACTTTGCCGCATACGAGCAGCTTGATTTCCGCCATTTCCTGGTGCAGGCCATGGATGGCCCGCTGGCGAGGGAAAATACCGCCGCCGCGGTGGCGTTCTGCCAGCGCCATCCGCGCTGGCGGTTGTCACTGCAGACCCACAAGCTGCTGGGCATCCGCTGAGCGGCGCGGCATCCACGGTATCGACAGGTCGCCCAACCGGCGGCAAAACGTACACAATACAGGCTTCGGACGCGCGCGCAGCGTCCGTTCCAACGCAGGCGGCCGGCACCGGCGCCGGTACACATGAGCAAACAAGTTTCCATTACCCGCCGGCTGGAGTTCGACTCCGGCCACCGCATCCCGAACCACTGCGGCCAGTGCCGCAATATCCACGGCCACCGCTACCGGCTGGACCTGACGCTGTCGGGCGAGGTCCTGCACCGCGAGGGCGCGTCGGATGACGGCATGATCCTGGACTTCGGCGACATCAAGGCGCTGGCCAACGAGCACCTGGTCAACAAGTGGGACCATGCCTTCCTGATCTATCGCGGCGACACCGCGCTGCTGAACTTCCTGCAATCGATGGAAGGGCACAAGACCGTGGTGCTGGACGCGATCCCGACGGTCGAGAACCTGGCCCAGGTCGCGTTCGACATCCTGGCGCCGGTGTTCAAGGACTGCTTCGGCCATCACCTGCAGCTGACCAGGCTGGTGCTGTTCGAAACGCCCAACTGCTGGGCGGAAGTGAGCGCGCCCGCCGTGCTGCCGGCGCAGGACTGAGCGGGGACGATGACAGAGACGCCACCGCTGCCGTTGCGCGCGCTGCGCGCCCTGCCTGAAGACCCGGCCGAGGCTGCCGAGCGCGACGCGCGCTACATGCGCGCCGCCCTGGAAGAAGCCCGCCTGGCCGAAGCCGCCGGCGAAGTGCCGGTGGGCGCGGTGGTGGTCTGGAACGACACCATCATCGCGCGCGGCCACAACCTGCCGATCCGCTCGGTGGACCCGTCCGCCCATGCAGAGATGCAGGCGCTGCGCGCCGCCGCCCGGGTGATCGGCAACTACCGCATGCCCGAGTGCGAGCTGTACGTGACGCTGGAACCGTGCGTCATGTGCAGCGGCGCGATCCTGCACGCGCGGCTGCGCCACGTGGTGTTCGGTGCAGCCGACCCCAAGACCGGCGCCGCCGGCAGCGTGCTCAACCTGTTCGAGCAGGCGCAGCTCAACCACCAGACCACCATTGCCGGCGGGGTGCTGGCCGACACCTGCGGCCAGATGCTGAAGGAATTCTTCGGCGCGCGCCGCCGGGCCCAGAAAGCCGCGCAGAAGGCGGCACAGCAGGACGCCGCCGCGCCTGTCACCGATCCCGACAAGAACAACGACACCGAAGCATGAGCACGCCGAACTGCAGGCCGCCGCATACCGAAGTCCGACTGATCGCCTCGTCCGGGTATCCGCACGACGTCGCCATCGCCGCGCGCGGGTGTGCCTGGCTCAAGCATCATGGCTACCACATGACCAACCCCGATGTGCTGGCGCGGCGCTACCTGCGCTTTGGCGGCACGGATGCGGAGCGGCTGGCCGACCTGCACGCCATTGGCACTGGCGCGCCACACGAGCTGACGCTGGCGGTACGAGGCGGCTATGGCATCGCGCGGCTGCTGGCGCAAGTCGACTTTGCCTGCATCGCCGCGCAGGCCAGCGCCAGCGGCACGCCCATCGTCGGCCACAGCGACTTCACCGCGTTCCAGCTGGCCTACCTGGCGGCGACGGGTGGCGTCACCTTTGCCGGGCCGATGCTGCTGGCGGATTTTGGTGCCGAGGTGGTGGATCCCTTCATGTGGGAGCATTTCGAAGGCATCTTGCGCAACCCTGCGTACAGCGTCGACGTGGCCGCGCCGCAGCCGGGCGGCCAACCGTTCTCCGGCAGCGTGGAAGGCACGCTCTGGGGCGGCAACCTGGCCATGCTGTGCAGCCTGCTGGGCACGCCTTTCATGCCGCAGGTGGAGGGCGGGGTGCTGTTCCTGGAAGACATCAACGAGCCGCCGTACCGGGTGGAGCGCATGCTGATCCAGTTGCAACAGGCCGGCGTGCTGGGCGCGCAGCGCGCCATCGTGCTGGGCGATTTCTCCAATTACCGCGTCACCGACTACGACAACGGCTATGACATGGACGCCGTGGTGGCCTACCTGTGCGACCAGCTGCCGGTGCCGGTGCTGACCGGGCTGCCGTTCGGCCACTGCGCGCGCAAGCTGACGCTGCCGGTCGGCGCGCAGGTGCGGCTGGCCGCACGTGCGGATGGCTTCAGCATGGCGTTTTCCGGCTATCCGGTGCTGCCGCCACTGGCCTGACCGGCCGCATCGTCCGATGCCGCGCATCCGGGTGCAAGGAATGCGTCCGGATGATAGAATATGCGGTTATTTCCTGACTTCCTGCCGGGTTCTCGCATGAACCGGGCGCGGCCCGTGCCGCATCGCCAGCCATGGCCGCCGGAATACTCCGGGCCAGCGCGATGCACCTCCGGCAAGGCCCGTCCCTGAGCGGCATGGGGTGCGCCTCGTGTGCAAAACCGGCAAGCCGCGGCCAGCGCCGCGGCGCCACAATCTCCAGACAAGGTTCAAGACGTGCTTTCTACCGCAAACATCACCATGCAGTTCGGCCCCAAGCCGTTGTTCGAGAATATCTCGGTCAAGTTCGGCGAGGGCAACCGCTACGGCCTGATCGGCGCGAACGGTTGCGGCAAGTCCACCTTCATGAAGATCCTGGGCAGCGACCTGGAACCGTCGTCGGGCAACGTCATGCTTGAGCCGGGCGTGCGCCTGGGCAAGCTGCGCCAGGACCAGTTCGCCTATGAAGACATGCGCGTGCTGGACGTGGTGATGATGGGCCACACCGAGATGTGGGGCGCCGCGCAGGAGCGCGACGCGATCTACGCCAACCCGGAAGCGACCGACGAAGACTACATGAAGGCCGCCGAGCTGGAGGCCAAGTACGCCGAATACGACGGCTACACCGCCGAGGCCCGCGCTGGCGAGCTGCTGCTGGGCGTGGGCATCCCCACCAGCCAGCACCAGGGAAACATGAGCGACGTGGCCCCGGGCTGGAAGCTGCGCGTGCTGCTGGCGCAGGCGCTGTTCTCGAACCCGGACGTGCTGCTGCTGGACGAACCGACCAACAACCTGGACATCAACACGATCCGCTGGCTGGAGACCGTGCTCAACGAGCGCAACTCCACCATGATCATCATCTCCCACGATCGCCACTTCCTGAACTCGGTCTGCACCCACATGGCCGACATGGACTACGGCACGCTCAAGGTCTACCCGGGCAACTACGACGACTACATGGAAGCGTCGATGCAGGCCCGCGAGCGCCAGGTCGCCGCCAACGCGCGCGCCAAGGAGCGCATCAGCGAGCTGCAGGACTTCGTGCGCCGCTTCTCGGCCAACAAATCCAAGGCCCGCCAGGCCACCTCGCGCGCCAAGCAGATCGAGAAGATCAAGGTCGACGACATCAAGCCGTCGTCGCGCCAGAACCCGTTCATCCGCTTCGAGTTCGAGAAGAAGCTGCACAACCTGGCCGTGGAAGTGGAGAACATCACCAAGACCTACGACCGCAAGATCATCGACGGCCTGTCGCTGGCGATCCAGGCCGGCGAGCGCGTGGCGATCATCGGTGAAAACGGCGCCGGCAAGACCACGCTGCTGCGCAGCCTGCTCAACGGCGCGGTGCAGACCGGTGTGCAGCGCGGCGTGGAAGTGGACCGCGGCACGGTCAAGTGGGCCGAGAACGCCAACGTCGGCTACATGCCGCAGGATACCTACGAGGAATTCCCGGACAACCGCGACGTGATGGACTGGATGAGCCAGTGGACGCAGGCCGGCGACGACGAGACCTCGCTGCGCGGCACGCTGGGCCGCCTGCTGTTCTCGGCCGACGACATCAGGAAGTCGGTCAAGGTGCTGTCCGGTGGCGAAAAGGGCCGCATGATCTGGGGCAAGCTGATGCTGGGCCGCCACAACGTGCTGGCCATGGACGAGCCGACCAACCACATGGACATGGAGTCGATCGAATCCCTGCAGATCGCGCTGGACAAGTTCACGGGCACGCTGATCTTCGTTTCGCACGACCGCGAGCTGATCAGCGGGCTGGCGACGCGCGTGATCGAAGTGCGCACGGACGGCACGCTGACGGACTACCTGGGTACGTATGACGAGTACCTGCAGTCGCAGGGCATCGACGGCTGAGCGTCGGGACGTTGATGATGCAAGAAGGCCGCCTCCGGGCGGCCTTTTACATTGGTGCGCCGGAGGCTCAGCCGGCGGCGATGCGGTCGGTGATCTGGTCGAGCTGGCTCGTGATGGCACGCGCCGTGATGTCGCCCTTGGTCTTGAGCAGCGCCGCATGCAGCGGTTCGCGCAGCGCCAGCAGCGCGGGCAGGTCGGTGGCCTTTTCGACCTTCACCTGCAGCATGTAGCCGCGCAGGCCGAGATGCTGCCCGATCACGTCGGTATAGAAGTGATACAGGCTCTCGAAGGCCGCGATGTCTGCGGGGGAATGTGCCGCGGCATCGGCCGGTTGCGGCGCCTCCGGCACCGCAGTGGCGGGTGCGTGCCGCATTGCATACACGGAGAACATATTGGTGTCGGCAGCAGGCATGACGGCGCGCGCCGGTGCCTGCGCCACGGCAGCGGGCGGCCGTGCCGGCTCCGGGACGGCTTCGACCAGGCCTTGTGCCACCAGTGCGTCCATGGCCTCGGGGGCCACCCCCATGCCGGCTACCTGCGCCAGCAATTCCTGCCCGCGGCGCTCGCCGTTGACCATCAGCAGCAGCGCGCGCAGCTTGTGGTCAAGCTTGCGTGCACGCGTCCGGATCTCGTCCTGTCCCGCATCCGTCTTGCGGTAGATCGGATCGACCATGTCTCACCCCTTGTTATGTCCGGCCGCCTTTGGCGAGAATCCCCGTCAGGTGGTGCGGCCGATTATCGCCACCTTCTTGCCCGGAGCGGTATGCGCGGCTTTCCGCGGCGCAAAAACATAGTCCCGAATCCGCTCTACAATGTGCGTGCACCATAAAAGTAACAAAAAATTGCAATCGCCAATTCACCAAACCGAGAACTGTGGCCATGCAACAACGAGACAAACTCTTTATTAACGGCAAGTGGGTCGCTCCCCACGGCAACGGCAAGATCGACGTCATCCACTCCGCCACCGAGGCGGTGATGGGCACCATCCCCGAAGGCTCGGCGCGCGACGCCGAGGATGCCATCCAGGCGGCCCGCGCGGCCTTCGACAGCTGGTCGGCCACGCCGCCGGCGGTGCGTGCCGGCTATATCGCCAAGATCGCCGAAGGCCTGAAGGCGCGCAGCGAAGAGCTGGCCCAGCTGATCGCCGGCGAAGTCGGCATGCCGATCAAGCTGGCGCGCGCGATCCAGGTGGGCGGGCCGGTCTACAACTGGGGCCAGGCCGCCAAGCTGCTGGACGGTTTCCGCTTCGAGGAAGAGGTCGGCAACTCCCTGGTGGTGCGCGAGCCCGTGGGCGTGGTCGGTGCCATCACCCCGTGGAACTACCCGCTCAACCAGATCACGCTGAAAGTGGCGCCGGCCCTGGCTGCCGGCTGCACCGTGGTGCTCAAGCCCTCCGAGGTGGCGCCGCTCAATGCCTTCGTGCTGGCCGAGGTGATCGAGGCCGCCGGCTTGCCGCCGGGCGTGTTCAACCTGGTGACCGGCTATGGCCCGGTGGTGGGCGAGGTGCTGGCCAGCCATCCGGAAGTCGACATGGTGTCGTTCACGGGTTCGACCCGCGCCGGCAAGCGCGTGTCGGAACTGGGCTCGCAGACCGTCAAGCGCGTGGCGCTGGAGCTGGGCGGCAAGTCCGCTTCGGTGATCCTGGACGACGCCGACCTGCCGTCGGCGGTGAAGGGCACCATCAATGCCTGCTTCCTGAATTCCGGCCAGACCTGTTCGGCGCACACCCGCATGCTGGTGCCGCGGGCCCGTTACGATGAAGTGAAGGCGATCGCGCAGAAGGTGGTCGAGGGCTTTACCGTGGGCGATCCGCTGCAGGAAACCAGCAAGCTGGGACCGCTGATTTCCGCTGTGCAGAAGGACCGTGTGACCGGCTATATCCGCCGGGGCCTGGACGAGGGTGCCGAGCTGGTGGCTGGCGGTCCGGACACCCCGGAAGGGCTGGACAAGGGCTTCTACGTCAAGCCGACCGTGCTCGGCAACGTGGAGCCGCGCGCCACCGTGGCGCAGGAAGAGATCTTCGGGCCGGTGCTGTCGATCATCTGCTATGACACCGAGGAAGACGCGGTGCGCATCGCCAATGACAGCATCTATGGCCTGGGCGGCGGGGTCTGGTCCGGTGACGAGGCACGCGCGATCCGCGTGGCGCGCCGCATCCGCACCGGCCAGGTCGATATCAACGGCGGTCCGTTCAATATGCAGGCGCCGTTCGGCGGCTACAAGCAGTCCGGCAACGGGCGCGAAGCGGGCAAGTACGGCCTGGAGGAATTCCTGGAGTACAAGTCGCTGCAGCTGAAGAAGCCGGCGGCCTGATGCGGCGCTGAGCGCGTTGATGCAATATGGGAAATGCCCGGCTGGTCCGGGCATTTTTTCGTGCGGATAATGCGCGGAAAACACGTACAACATAACGACAAGAGTCATTGGGGGAGCAACGATGCGCTGGTTTGGTCGGCTGGCCAGGTTTGTGGCGGGGCTGCTGGTGCTGGCGGTGGCCGGCGCTGCCGGGGCCCTGGTCTGGTATCGCCATGCGGCGCAGCCGCCGGCTTCCGGCCAGGAAGCGCTGGCGGGTTTGCGCGGCCAGGTCACGGTCGTGCGCGACGGTCATGGCGTGCCGAATATCCGCGCCGCCAGCAAGGCGGACGCCTGGTTTGCGCTGGGCTACGTCCATGCACAGGACCGGCTGTGGCAGATGCAAATGAACAAGCGCGTCGCGGCAGGCCGGCTCGCGGAGATCCTGGGACCGTCCGCGCTCGATACCGACAAGTTCCTGCGCACGCTGGGCGTGCGCCGCAATGCCGAGGCCATTCTGGCGCAAGCCTCGCCCGAGACCCGTGCCGCGCTGCAGGCCTATGCCGACGGCGTCAATGCCTGGATCGACCATCGCAAGGGCCCGCTGCCGCCTGAATTCCTGCTGCTGCGCGCACAGCCCGAGCGCTGGGAGCCGGCCGATACGCTGGGCTGGCAGACCATGATGGCCTGGGACCTGGGCGGCAACTGGACCCAGGAAACCCTGCGCATGCGGCTGGCGCAAGTGCTGCCGGTGGCCCGCATCAACGAGTTGCTGGCGCCGTATCCGGGCGAGCAGCCGGTGCGCACCATGGATTACGGCCATCTGTACCAGCAACTGGCACCGCTGGCGAATGCCATGGCCAGCGTCGGCGACAAGGCGCCGCCGGGATATGTCGAGGGCATGGGCTCGAACAACTGGGTGGTGTCGGGCGCGCATACGCAATCGGGCAAGCCGATGCTGGCCAATGACCCGCACCTGGGGCTGCAGGCGCCCGCGCTGTGGTACTTCGCCACGATGACGGCGCCTGGCCTGGACGTGACCGGCGCCACGCTGCCCGGCATGCCGCTGGTGGTGCTGGGGCACAACGAGCGCATCGCCTGGGGGCTGACCAACACGGCGCCCGACGTGCAGGACCTGTATATCGAACGGCTGCGCCCTGGCAACGACACCCAGTACCAGACCCCGGACGGCTGGGCTGCATTCGAGACCCGCACCGAGACCATCCGCGTCAAGGACGCCCCGGACGTGGTGCTGAAGGTCCGCGCCACGCGCCACGGCCCGGTGATTTCCGATGTGGCCGAGCCGCTTTCGGCTGCCGCGGGACCGCTGGGCGCACGGTATGTGGTGGCCTTCCAGTGGACCGCGCTGCGCCCGGACGACCGCACCTTCCAGGCCGGACTACGGATGAACGAGGCGCGCGACTGGGCCAGCTTCACTGCGGCGCTGCGCGACTTCCATTCGCCGCAGCAGAACATTGTCTATGCCGATGTCGACGGCAATATCGGCTTCTATGCGCCCGGACGCGTGCCGTTGCGCCGTGCCGACAACGACCTCAAGGGGCTGGCACCGGCGCCGGGCTGGGATGCGCGCTACGACTGGACCGGCTTTATCCCGTTCGAGGCTCTGCCGCACCGCTACAACCCGGCCGACGGCGTGATCGTGACGGCCAACCAGCGCATCGTCGCGCCGGACTACCCGTACTTCATCACCAGCGAATGGACCGTGCCGTATCGCTTTGACCGGATCAAGGCGCTGCTGGCGGCCACGCCCAGGCACAGCTTCGACAGCTTTGCGGCAATCCAGAAAGACGTGGTCTCGCTGGCCGTGCGCGATGCCTTGCCGCTGCTGCTGGCCGCGCCCGTCAGCCGGGACGCAGCGCGGCCCGAGCGCGAACGCGCCTTGCTGGAAGCGCTGCGCAAGTGGGACGGAAACATGGACCCGGCGCGCGCCGAGCCGCTGGTGGTCACCGCCTGGCTGCGTGAGCTGTCGCGGCGGCTGTTCGAGGAGAAAGCGGGCGAGGCGATCTTTCTCCGCCTGTGGGACCAGCGCAACGTGCAGCAGCCCATGCTCAACATCCTGCGCGATCCGCGCACGCTGGGCGCGTTCTGGTGCGACCGGCAGCATACGCGCCCGGCCGAGACCTGCGATGACGCCATCGCAGACGCCTGGACCCAGGCCATGGCGGACCTGTCGCGCCGCTATGGCGACGACTCCGCCCGCTGGCGCTGGGGCGAGGCGCACACCGCCCGCTCCGAGCACAAGCCCTTCGGCAAGGTCGCGTACCTGTCGCCGCTGTTCAACCTGCGCGTGCCGACCGGCGGCGATACCTATACGGTCAATGTCGGCCGGCACAACCTGCGTGACGACAAGGCGCCGTTCGAGAACACCCACGCGGCCAGCGTGCGTGCGCTCTATGACCTGGCGGACCTGGAGGCATCGCGGTTCATGGACTCCACCGGGCAGTCAGGCAACGCGCTGTTGCCGCGCTACCGCGACTGGGCCGGCAAATGGGCCGCGGTCGAGTACGTGACTATCCCGCCGGTGCCATCGCTGCCGCAGCAGGTTGCGCCAGATACGCTGATCCTGGTGCCGGCTGCGGCCAAATAGCGCAGGGCAGGACATGCCGTGCTGAGAATGCTCGCAAATAGGCGAGATCCTGCCATGGTCTTCGCGCGGCGCAGCAATTGACGCTACCATGGGGACCCCTTTCGACCGGCAGGAGTCCCCGATGGCAACGCGTACCACTCATGTGATCCAGCACGTCGCATTCGAACATGCGGGCGTGATCGGCAATGCCTTGCGCGCGCGCCGGCACGCGTTGCAGGTATTCCAGGCCGGTGTCGATGACCTGGCACCCATCGCGGACAATCCGGCCGACCTGCTGCTGATCCTGGGCGGCCCCATCGGCGTCTATGAAACCGATGCCTATCCCTGGCTGGAGGCCGAGATCGCCCTGATCCGCCAACGCCTGGCGGCTGGCGGCAAGATGATCGGGGTTTGCCTGGGCGCGCAGCTGATCGCGCGTGCTGCCGGCGCGCGCGTCTACGCGGGCACGCGCGAGATCGGCTGGGCGCCGATTGCGCCTACGCCGGCAGGACAGGATTCCGCGCTGGCAGAACTGGCCGCCGCCCACTGGGAGGTGCTGCACTGGCATGGCGATACCTTCGACCTGCCGCCCGGCGCGCAACTGCTGGCGTCCACTGCCGCGGTACAGAACCAGGCCTATGCCATCGGCAAGCAGGTGCTGGCGCTGCAATTCCACCCCGAGGTCATGCCGCGCGATATCGAGGCCTGGCTGATCGGCCATACCGTCGAGCTGGCCAAGGCCGGTATCGATCCGCGCACCATCCGCGCGCGTACTGCGGAAGTCGGCGCCACGGTGGCGGCCGCGGGCGAGCGCATGTTCGCGCGCTGGCTGGAGGAAGCCGGGCTATGAGCCAGCCGGTATCGTCCGTGCGCGCGGTGATCGGCGCCGTATTGACGGGGCAGGTGCGCCCGTTCGGACCCAACGGCGTGCCCAGCGGCATCGCCAAGACCGCGGCTGGCGAGCGGATTCGCGTGACCGCGCTTGGACTCGAAGGCGACGGGCAGGGTGATCCGCGCCATCACGGTGGTCCGGAAAAGGCGCTGCACCACTACGCCTTCGATCATTACCCGGCGTGGCGCGAGGAACTGGCTGCGCAGGGTGCGCAAGGCAACGGTGTGCTCGACGGTGCGGGCGCCTTTGGCGAAAACCTGAGCACCACCGGGCTGACCGAGGCCGCCGTCTGCATCGGCGACCGCTTCCGCCTGGGCACGGCGCTGGTGGAGGTATCGCAGGCACGCCAGCCGTGCTGGAAGCTCAATCATCGATTCGGCTATGCAGGCATGTCGCGCGCCGTGCAGCAAAGCCTGCGCACCGGCTGGTACTACCGTGTACTGGAGACTGGCGACGTGGTGGCGGGCGATACGCTGGAACTGGTGGCGCGCCCCTGTCCGCGATGGTCGCTGCAGCGCCTGCTGCAGGTGCTGTATGTCGACCGGCTGGACTATGCCGCGCTCGCGGAAATGTCAGAGCTGGCACCGCTGGCCGAGAACTGGCGCAAGCTTGCGCGGCAGCGCGTGCAACAGCGCGAAATCGAAGATATGGAGCGGCGGCTGGCGGGCGGCTGAGCGCCGCAGCCTCAGCCCTGGCGGAACCGCTTCCCCGTGCCTTCGCGCGTAATGCGCTCCCAGACCACCTGCTTTTCCTCGTCGCTGAAGAACACCCAGTTGCTGACCTCGGCCGCGGTGCGGCCGCAGCCCTGGCAGATCTCGTCGAACAGCGTCGAGCAGATGCCGATGCAGGGGCTGTCCGGGCGCTCGGACAGCGTGGAATCCATGGTGCCGTGGTCCGGTTCGGGGCGGAGCGGGGCGGATTCTGAGGGCGACGGCATGATGGCGGGAGGGATTGGGGTGAAACGGGGGACATTATACGAGTTGAGACGGGTTGTGCCCGGCTCCAACCTTTACTGCGATAGGGCCGCGCCTGGGCCTAGCGTTCCTGAGCAAGGGCTGCCAGCGCTGCACGAGCAAGGAAACCGCTCCGCGTCTCATGGCGCTTTTCGACGTACACATCGATCTGTTGCAGGACGAAGCGCGGAAGGCTGACATTGATGCGCTCCGGTCGCGCATCCAGCTTGCTTACATCCACATCGGCCAGGGCCCAGATAGCGCCGGCGTATTCTTCCTTCGCGATGAGTTCTTCGATCGTCGAGCACCGGACGTTTACCGGCTCGCCAAGCTCGACCAGTGTAGCAATATGGCCTCTGATGGCTTCTCTTGCGTTGCGAACAGCGTCGTCGATGGTTTCACCCCAGGAATGGCAGCCCGGCACGTCCGGTACCGTTACGCCGTAAATGGTTCCATCTTCCTTATGGATAGCGATCGGGAACTCCATTGAACTCTTCTGCATGGCGTAGTGGGTGGCGAGAACGGTGGGCTATCGCAAGCCGGCAGCCTTGAGGATGCTCTGAAGCGTCCAAGGTCTTGCTTGGGATGCGGGACCGTAACCAAGCCTCGCTTTTCAGGATGTTTGAAGTGGTGATGGCTACCGGTAATACGGACCAGCGTCCAGCCATCTTGCTCAAGAATCCGAATCAGTTTGGAAGATCGCATCGCATGCCGTGTGTATTTATACACACTGGATCTGGGATGGTCAAATCCGATGTGTATTCGTGTGTGCAAAGATGCGTCACCCAGCAATTCATGTGAATGGTACGTCCCTTAAATGCATGGGCACGTCACAACTACGCGACGGGTAATTGAGCACGCCTTGCCAGCCGAATACGCTTCATGCACGACCTTGCACAATGCTGACCGGAGCCATCCATGCCCCAAGCTATCGCCAACTTGCCTCTCCAGCACGATCGCCAAGTCACCGTCGATCCCCGCATGCGCGCCATGGTCGACAACGTCCTGCTCGGCTCCCCGGTGGCGCGCGCCCTCGGCGTGCGGCTGGCCAGCCTGGCGCCCGATCATGTCGAGCTGGAGATGCCGTTCCTGCCCACCAACGTGACCCACGACAGCATCGTCCACGGCGGCGTCATTGCCACGCTGATCGATATTGCCGGCGCCGCGGCGGCAGCTTCTGGCGCCAGTGCCGACGATGTGAAGGGCGGTGCGACCAGTTCGCTGTCCATCCAGTACCTGGCCCCGGCACAGGGCGCGGCGCTGCGCGCGGTGGCGATGGTGGTGCGGCGCGGGCGCCGGCAGGTGGTCACCGACGTGTCGGTCTATGCGGAAGCGCCGGACGAGGGCGTACTGGTGGCCAAGGCATTGATGAGCAGCGCCATGTTCTGAATCCGGAGCGGACGCATCGTGCGTCCGTTTTTTTAAATCCATAAAACGCAATTAACCGCCGTATTTTCACCTTCACACCCAAGCGCGCCAGTACACGGGCGCGAACTGCTGCCAATGCAAAGGGGGCAGCTTCGTGGAGGAAGGCGATGCAGCATGGGCCTGAAACGGCGCAGCAGGGCGGGGTATCAACGTCCCCGGCGCCTGCCGCACCCCAGACGCTCCCGGCAAGCCCCGCGCCTTCGGGGTCGCGTATCGCTGTCTATGGCGCGATAGCCGCCAACGTGGCGATCGCTGCCACCAAATTTGTCGTCGCCGCCGTGACCGGCAGTTCGGCAATGCTGTCCGAGGCCATCCATTCCACCGTCGATACCGGCAATGAGCTGTTACTGCTGGTTGGCATGGCGCGCAGCCGCCGGCCGGCCGATGCCATGCACCCGTTCGGGTACGGCAAGGAACTGTATTTCTGGAGCCTGATGGTCGCGGTGCTGCTGTTCGGCGTCGGCGGCGGCATCTCGGCCTATGAGGGCGTGCTGCATATGCTGGACCCGTCGCCGCTCACCGATCCGCACTGGAACTACATCGTGCTGGGCTTTGCGCTGGTGTTCGAGAGCATCAGCTTCAGCATTGCGCTGCGCGCGTTCCTGCAGGAAAAGGGTGAGGTGCCGTTCTGGCGGGCAGTGCGCAACAGCAAGGATCCGACCACGGTGACCGTGCTGGCCGAGGACGCCACGGCGCTGGCCGGCCTGGTGATCGCCGCACTGGGGGTGTATGCGAGCCATCGGCTCAATATGCCGGTGCTGGATGGGGCGGCATCACTGCTGATCGGGCTGCTGCTGGCGGGCGTGGCCACGCTGCTGATCGTGCAGAGCCGCAGCCTGCTCGTGGGTGAGGGAATCGACAAGGAGATGGCGTTGGCGATGCGCCAGATCGTGCTGGACGACCCCGCGGTCCAGTCAGCCGGCATGCCGCTGACCATGCATCTTGGCCCGGCCGAGGTGCTGGTGACGCTGGACGTGCAATTCCATCCGGAAACCGTTGCCAATGGTGCCGCGGGCGCCATCGACCGGATCGAGCGCCGCATCCGGGCGCGGTTTCCTCAGGTCAGCCGGATCTTCATCGAGGCCCGGCTGATGGCCGAGGGCACGCGCGTGGCGGCCTGAAGGCTGCCACCGCGCACCCGGTTGCGGCAGGTCATGCAGCCGCGCGCAGCTTGATCTTCGGAAAATCGACCGGCACCGCGAAGGCAACGTTCACGTAGTTGGTGAACAGGTTCAGCGCCACATGCGCCAGGATCTCGACGATCTGTTCGTCGTTGAAGCCAGCCTCACGCAATTGCGCCACATCCGCATCGCTGACCTGACCGCGCTGGTTGACCAGCTTGAGCGCGAACGACAGCGCCGCGGCGGTCTGTGCATCCTGCGCCCGGCCGGCCTGCGCCTCGGACATTTCCTGGGCGGTGGCGCCGGCCTTCTGGCCGAGCGCGGTGTGGGCGGCGAGACAGTATTCACACTGGTTTCGATCGGCCACGGCCACGGCGATCTTCTCGCCCAGGGCCGCACCCAGCACACCGCCGCCGAGCGCACCGAACGCGCTCCACATGCTGCGCAAGGCAGCGGGGGAATTGGCGACGGCACGGAACATGTTCGGAGCGACGCCAAAGGCCCCGTGGATCTCGGCCAGCAGGGCCTGGCTGTCGCCCGTGGCGGTGGCGGGATTGACGAGGGGAACGCGGGACATGGTGGACTCCTTGGTACAGGTTGAGAGGACAAGGCAGTTGCGAACGCCTTGACTGCAGTATGGGCAACCATCGAGTACCATTGGGTGCGTAAAGTCCTGCATACATACCAATTCGTCCAGACTGTCATGCCTGAACCCATCGACCGGCTCTCCGCGCTGCTGGAGCGGTTTCGCGCGCGTGCGCACCTGTTCCACCAGGGACCGCTGTGCGGGCTGACCCAGTTCGCCGCGCAGCCGGGACGCGGCTTCCTGCATGTCCTGCGCCGCGGCGAACTGGAGCTGCGGCACCCGCCGGGCTCGGGCCTGCCTGGCAGCCTGCGCTTTGACGAGCCCACGCTGCTGTTCTACCCGCGCCCGATCCACCACATGTTCCACAACCCGCCGCAGGAAGGCTCGGATTTCACCTGTGCGGCGCTGGACTTCGACGGCGGTGCGCGCAACCCGGTAGTGCGCGCGCTGCCGCCGCTGATCGCCTTGCCGCTGGCGCACGTGGCTGGCCTGGAGCAGTCGCTGGCGCTGCTGTTTGCCGAGGCCGGCCAGGTGCGCTGCGGCCACCGCCTGCTGGCCGACCGGCTGTTCGAGGTAGTGCTGATCCAGCTGCTGCGCTGGCTGATCGATCACCACCAGGAGGCCGGCATCCAGGCTGGCCTGATTGCCGGCCTGTCCGACCCGCGCCTGGCACGCGCGCTGGTGGCGCTGCACGAAGCGCCGGGCGAGCCTTGGGACCTGCCGCGCATGGCGGCGCGCGCAGGCATGTCTCGCAGCGCCTTTGCCGCGACCTTCCGGCGCATCGTGGGGCAGCCGCCGGCCGACTACCTGACCGACTGGCGCCTGACGCTGGCGCAGGCGCAACTGCGGCTGGGCCGCCCGGTGAAATCCGTGGCGCTGGAGCTGGGCTATGCCAATGCGTCGGCGCTGTCGCGTGCGTTTACGGCACGGCTGGGCCAATCGCCAAGGCAATGGCTGGAACGCGAAGAAGGGGGAAACACAGGGGAGGAGGCCGGGAAACTGGTGCCAGCCGAGGCAGCCGCCGGTTTGCTCCCCTCTCCCGCGTACGGGAGAGGGGCCGGGGGAGAGGGCAGGAGCGTCTAGCGGCGATACCGCTTGCTCCACGACCCCGTCAGTACTTCCAGAAGACCTGCTGCAGCGCCTTGGAATCGTTCGTCTGCGTCAGCGCCAGCGCCATCAGGATGCGTGCCTTCTGCGGCAGCTGGTCGTCGGTGACGATCCAGTCGTACTTGTCGTCCGGCTGCTCTGCGTTGCGCACCACCACGCCGCTGCCGGTGCGCGAGGCGCGCACGATCTGCACGCCCTTGGCGCGCGCGGCCTTGAGCGACTCGACCATGTAGTCGCCGACGCTGCCGTTGCCGGTGGCGGCATAGATGATGGCCTTGGCACCGCTCTTCACCGCGGCGTCGACCGCGGCCGGATTGGCGTTGCCGTAGGCGTAGAGCACCGCCACTTCAGGCAGCTTGTCGATCTTGTCGATGTCCCACTGCGTCTGCTGCGTGTGCGGACGCGCCGGCAGGCGGTAGAACAGCGTGCGGCCTTCGACCACGTAGCCCAGCGGGCCGAACGGCGAGCGGAAGGTCTCGGTCTTGAAGGTGTTGCTCTTGGTGACGTCGCGGCCGGTGTGGATCTCGTCGTTCAGCACGGCCAGCGTGCCCTTGCCCTTGGAGGCAGGGTTGGAGGCGACCAGCACGGCGTCGTACAGGTTGAGCGCGCCGTCGGCGCCCAGCGCGGTGCCCGGGCGCATCGAGCCCACCACCACCACCGGCTTGTCGCTCTTGAGCGTCAGGTTCAGGAAGTAAGCGGTTTCCTCGATGGTATCGGTGCCGTGCGTAATGACGATGCCGTCCACGTCCGGCTGCTTGAGCAGTTCCGATACGCGCTTGGCCAGCTTCAGCAGGCGTTCGTTGTTGAAGCTCTCCGAACCGATCTGAAAGATCTGCTCGCCCTTGACGTTGGCGACCTTGGAGATCTCGGGCACCGAGGCGATGATCTTGTCGACCGGCACCACGGCGGACTGGTAGGCCGCGGTGTTGGTTGCCGAGGCGCCGGCGCCGGCAATGGTGCCGCCGGTGCCGATGATGACGATATTGGCCTTGCGGGCTTCGGCCTGGGCGGTGGCGGGTGCGGCGGCGGGTTGTGCGGCGGGTGCAAGCTGCGCGTGGGCAGTGCCGGTGATCAGGCTCGCCGACAGCAGGGCGGCGGCCAGCGTGGTGACGCGGGCGAAGTGTTTCATGTTTCTCCTCGGTATCTATACGAACGTGTGGCCCGTACTGGAATCGGCGACATACCTTATGGGCGGAATGGTGCCGTCCGTGTTTAGTCGGTGGCTGCCGGCAGCGGGGCCTGTGGTGCAGGGCCCGTTCAGGCAGCGGCAGTGACTATACGTGAGGAGAATTTGGCGCGGGAGGGGCGCTGCAAGGGTTATGCCGATTCGGCATGAAGATGCCTGGGCGATAACTCAAAGCGCATACATATCGAGGTACTCATTGACCGGGATGGCCTCCAGCCGCGCCTGGTCCAGCGACGCGGCCAGGATGGCCTGCTGCTGTTTCGGCGGGAAGCGGCGGGCGAGGTTGGTGCGGAATTTCTCCACCAGCAGCGGGATGCCCTCGGCGCGGCGGCGCTTGTGGCCGAGCGGGTATTCGACCAGCACCTCGTCCAGCACGGTGCCGTCAGCCAGCGTCACGGTCAGCGCATTGGCGATCGAGCGCTTGCCGGGGTCGTGGTAGTCGTGCGTCAGCGCTGGGTCTTCCACGCAGGTGATCTTGCCGCGCAGCGCGTCGATGCGCGGGTCGGCTGCAACCTTGTCTTCGTAGTCGCCGGCGGTCAGGCGGCCGAACAGCAGCGGCACGGCCACCATGTACTGGATGCAGTGGTCGCGATCCGCCGGATTGCTGAGCGGACCCTGCTTGTCGATGATGCGCAGGCAGGCCTCGTGGGTGCGGATGGTGATGGCGGCGATATCCGCCGCGCTGCGCCCCGCGAGCGCCAGCGCACCGTGCAGCTGCATCGCTGCCTCCACCGCGGTCTGCGCGTGGAATTCAGCCGGGTACGAGATCTTGAACAGGATGTTCTCCATCACGTACGACCCGTACTGCCGCTGGAAGCGGAACGGCTGCCCCTTGAACAGCACGTCGTAGAAGCCCCAGGTCTTTGCCGTCAGCACCGACGGGTAGCCCATCTCGCCGGTGCGGGCGATCAGCGCCAGCCGCACCGCGCGGCTGGTGGCGTCGCCGGCGGCCCAGCTCTTGCGGCTGCCGGCGTTGGGGGCGTGGCGGTAGGTGCGCAGGCTCTGGCCGTCGACCCAGGCCAGCGACACGGCATTGAGGATCTCGTCGCGCGTCAGGCCTAGCATCTGCGCGACCACGGCAGTGGAGGCCACCTTGACCAGCACCACGTGGTCCAGCCCGACCTGGTTGAACGAATTCTCCAGCGCGATGCAGCCCTGGATCTCGTGCGCCTTGATCATCGCCGCCAGCACCGTCTTCATCGTCAGCGGCTTGCGCGCGGCGGCGACGTTGTTGCGCGAGATCCAGTCGGCGGTGGCCAGGATGCCGCCGAGATTGTCCGACGGATGACCCCATTCGGCCGCGAGCCAGGTGTCGTTGAAGTCCAGCCAGCGGATCATCGTACCAATGTTGAACGCGGCCTGGACCGGATCGAGCTGGAACTGGGTGCCCGGCACGCGCGCGCCGTTGGGCACGATCGTGCCCGGAACGATGGGACCCAGCAGCTTGGTGCAGGCCGGGTAGGAGAGGGCTTCGAGCCCGCAACCGAGCGTGTCGATCAGGCAGTTGCGGGCGGTGTCGTAGGCGAGGCCGCTCTTGATCTCGTACCGGGTGACATAGTCGACGATGTCGACCAGCACCTGGTCCGGATCGGGGCGTTGCGCGGACGGCGTGTCGGTGGACATGAACGGCCTCGCGGGTGCGGCTCAGCTCAGAATGCGTCGCCGGGAACGCGCACCCAGCCTTCCATCAGCACGCGCGCGCTGCGGCTCATGATGGCCTTTTTGACCGCCCATTCGCCATCGACCTGCTGCGCCTCGGCGCCCACGCGCAGCGTGCCGGACGGATGCCCGAAACGCACCGCGTTGCGCTCGCCGCCGCCGGCGGCCAGGTTGACCAGCGTGCCGGGAATGGCGGCGGCGGTGCCGATCGCCACCGCCGCCGTGCCCATCATGGCGTGGTGCAGTTTGCCCATCGACAGCGCGCGCACCAGTAGGTCCACATCGGCCGCGGCCACCTTCTTGCCGCTGGAGGCGACGTAGTCGACCGGCTTGGCGACAAAGGCCACCTTGGGCGTGTGCTGGCGCTTGGCGGCCTCGTCCACGTTCTTGATCAGGCCCATGCGCAGCGCGCCGTAGGCACGGATGGTCTCGAACATCGCCAGCGCCTTGGTGTCGCTGTTGATGGCGTCCTGCAGCTCGGTACCGGTGTAGCCGATGCTCTCGGCGTTGACGAAGATGGTCGGGATGCCGGCGTTGATCATGGTGGCCTTGAGCGTGCCCACGCCCGGCACTTCGAGGTCGTCGACCACGTTGCCGGTGGGGAACATCGCGCCGCCGGCCCCTTCTTCCTCGGCGGCCGGGTCCATGAACTCAAGCTGCACTTCGGCGGCCGGGAAGGTCACGCCGTCCAGCTCGAAATCGCCGGTTTCCTGCACTTCACCGTTGGTGACGGGCACATGGCCGATGATGGTCTTGCCGATATTGGCCTGCCAGATGCGCACCACGGCGACGCCGTTCTGCGGGATGCGGCTGGCATCGACCAGGCCGGCGCTGATGGCAAAGGGACCGACCGCTGCCGACAGGTTGCCGCAGTTGCCGCTCCAGTCGACAAAAGGCTGGTCGATCGAGACCTGGCCGAACAGGTAGTCGACATCGTGGTCGGGACGCGTGCTCTTGGACAGGATGACGGTCTTGCTGGTGCTGGAGGTGGCGGCACCCATGCCGTCGATCTGCTTGCCATAGGGGTCGGGGCTGCCGATCACGCGCATCAGCAGCGCGTCGCGGGCCGGGCCGGGCACTTGAGCCGTTTCGGGCAAATCCTGCAGGCGGAAGAACACGCCTTTGCTGGTGCCGCCACGGATATAGGTGGCGGGAATCTTGATCTGGGGTACGTGAGCCATGGAAATCT
>NZ_JFJW01000032.1:0-3073 GCF_000611125.1 Cupriavidus sp. SK-4 | reverse complement strand
CTATGCCGCCCGGGCCCATGTCACAGCTTATGCAGCCGAACGGGTTGACTCAAGGAAGTCCTGTGCGAAGCGCTGCAGCACGCCGCCGGCCTCGTAGATCGACACTTCCTCGTCGCTATCGAGGCGGCAGGTCACCGGCACCTCGATACGCTCGCCGTTCTTGCGGTTCACCACCAGCGTCAGCGTGGCGCGCGGCTGGCGCTCGCCGATCACGTCATAGGTCTCGGTGCCGTCCAGGCCCAGCGCCAGGCGGTTCACGCCCGGCTTGAACTCCAGCGGCAGCACGCCCATGCCGATCAGGTTGGTGCGGTGGATGCGCTCGAAGCCCTCGGCGACGATGACTTCCACGCCGGCCAGGCGCACGCCCTTGGCGGCCCAGTCGCGCGACGAGCCCTGGCCATAGTCCGCGCCGGCGATGATGATCAGCGGCTGCTTGCGGTCCATGTAGGTCTCGATCGCTTCCCACATGCGCACCACCTTGCCTTCCGGCTCGATGCGCGCCAGCGAACCCTTCTTGACCTGGCCATCGACCACGGCCATCTCGTTGATCAGGGTCGGGTTGGCAAAGGTGGCGCGCTGCGCGGTCAGGTGGTCGCCGCGGTGGGTGGCGTACGAGTTGAAGTCCTCTTCCGGCAGGCCCATCTTGGCCAGGTATTCCCCTGCGGCGCTGTTGAGCATGATGGCGTTGGACGGCGACAGGTGGTCGGTGGTGATGTTGTCGCCCAGCACCGCCAGCGGACGCAGCGCCTTGAGCGTGCGCTCGCCGGCCAGCGCGCCTTCCCAGTAGGGCGGGCGGCGGATATAGGTGCTCTGCGGGCGCCAGTCGTACAGCGGGCTGACGGACTCGCCGCTGGCCGCGGTGATGGCGAACATCGGCTCGTAGACCTTGCGGAACTGCTCGGGCTTGACGCTCTTCGCCACGATCGCGTCGATCTCTTCGTCGCTCGGCCAGATGTCCTTCAGGTACACCGGCTTGCCGTCCTGGTCCGTGCCCAGCACGTCCTTTTCGATATCGAAGCGGATGGTGCCGGCGATGGCATAGGCCACCACCAGCGGCGGCGAGGCCAGGAAGGCCTGTTTGGCGTACGGGTGGATGCGGCCATCGAAGTTGCGGTTGCCGGACAGCACGGCGGTGGCGTACAGGTCGCGGTCGATGATTTCCTGCTGGATCTTGGGATCCAGCGCGCCGGACATGCCGTTGCAGGTGGTGCAGGCAAAGGCGACAATGCCGAAGCCAAGCTTCTCGAGGTCGGGCAGCAGATTCGCTTCTTCCAGGTACAGTTCGACTGCCTTGGATCCCGGGGCCAGCGACGACTTGACCCACGGCTTGCGCGCCAGGCCGCGCGCGTTGGCGTTGCGCGCCAGCAGCGCGGCGGCGATCACGTTGCGCGGGTTGCTGGTGTTGGTGCAGCTGGTGATGGCGGCAATGATGACCGCGCCGTCCGGCATCAGGCCTTCGGCTTCCTGCGCGCGGGCCTTGTCCAGGTCCACGGCGATGCCGCGCTCGGCCAGCGCGGAAGTCGGCAGGCGCTTGTGCGGGTTGGACGGGCCGGCCATATTGCGCACCACGCTCGACAGGTCGAACTTCAGCACGCGCTCGTACTCGGCGTTCTTCAGCGAATCCGCCCACAGGCCGGCAGTCTTGGCGTACGTTTCAACCAGCTTGAGCTGCTCGTCGGTGCGGCCGGTCAGGCGCAGGTAGTCAATGGTCTGCTCGTCGATGAAGAACATCGCGGCAGTGGCGCCATATTCCGGGGCCATGTTGGAAATGGTCGCGCGGTCGCCGAGCGTCAGGCTGGATGCGCCTTCGCCACGGAACTCCAGATAAGCGCCAACCACCTTTTCCTTGCGCAGGAATTCAGTCAGGGCCAGCACGATGTCGGTGGCGGTGATGCCGGGCTGGCGCTTGCCGGTCAGCTCCACGCCGACGATATCCGGCAGGCGCATCCACGAGGCGCGGCCGAGCATGACGTTCTCGGCTTCCAGGCCGCCCACGCCGATGGCGATCACGCCCAGCGCGTCCACGTGCGGGGTGTGGCTGTCGGTGCCGACGCAGGTATCGGGGTAGGCCACGCCGCTATCAGCGTGGATCACCGGCGACATCTTTTCCAGGTTGATCTGGTGCATGATGCCGTTGCCCGGCGGGATCACGTCGACGTTCTTGAACGCCTGCTTGGTCCAGTCGATGAAATGGAAGCGGTCTTCGTTGCGGCGGTCTTCGATGGCGCGGTTCTTGGCGAAGGCATCGGGATCGAAGCCGCCGCACTCCACCGCCAGCGAGTGATCGACGATCAGCTGCACCGGCACCACCGGGTTGACCTTGGCGGGGTCGCCGCCCTGGTCGGCAATGGCGTCGCGCAGGCCGGCCAGGTCCACCAGCGCGGTCTGGCCCAGGATGTCATGGCACACCACGCGCGCCGGGAACCACGGGAAGTCCAGCTCGCGCTTGCGCCCGATCAGCTGCCTGAGCGAATCGGTCAGCGTGGCGGGATCGCAGCGGCGCACCAGGTTTTCTGCCAGCACGCGCGACGTGTACGGCAGCTTGTCGTAGGCACCCGGCTGGATTGCCTCGACCGCGGCGCGCGCGTCAAAGTAATCCAGCTTGGTGCCCGGTAGCGGTTTGCGGTTTGCAGAATTCATGGTGTAGGGAAATCAATATAGGTATGAAAAAGGGGTAGTGGTCCCATGTCAGCGACCAACTACCCCCTTGCCCGCAGGCCCGGATCAATGCAACCCGACGCGGAGCAAACCGGCAGCCGGTCTTACTTGCGATCCTTCAGCGGCACGAACTTCAGGTTCTCCGGACCGGTGTAGTTGGCACTCGGGCGGATGATCTTGTTGTCGATGCGTTGCTCGATGATGTGCGCGGCCCAGCCGGACGTGCGCGCGATCACGAACAGCGGCGTGAACATCGCCGTCGGCACGCCCATCATGTGGTAGCTCACCGCGCTGAACCAGTCCAGGTTCGGGAACATCTTCTTGATGTCCCACATCACGGTTTCCAGGCGCTCGGCGATGTCGAACATCTTCATCGAGCCGGCGTCCTTCGACAGCTTCTTCGCCACTTCCTTGA
>NZ_JFJW01000031.1:0-760 GCF_000611125.1 Cupriavidus sp. SK-4 | reverse complement strand
GTGTGCTGCGAGGGGTTTTGTCTTTTCCGGCCGCGCTCGCACGTGGCCTCGAGGCCCTGCCAGGCGGCCTCAGAGCCTCCGAGAGCCGCGTTGGAAAGCCCTATAGGGTGAGAACGCAGAAATCCAAACTGCGCTTGTGGGAGCGATCAGGCGGTTCAAGCGCCACGCTGGAACGCCTTCCCTGGTTTGGCCAAGTACAGCATCCGCAACGGAAAGTGCTTGACAGGCAAGGTGAGAAGCCCCATAATCGATAGTTCTCTGCGGAGAGGTGCCCGAGTGGCTAAAGGGGGCAGACTGTAAATCTGTTGGCTTACGCCTACGCTGGTTCGAATCCAGCCCTCTCCACCAGAATGCAAGACAGCAGCCGGCAGTGCCGGTGAAGAAGCAGGAAAGAACCGGGCGGGTGTAGCTCAATGGTAGAGCAGAAGCCTTCCAAGCTTACGACGAGGGTTCGATTCCCTTCACCCGCTCCAGTCGCGCGGTTGCTGTCAGAGTAGTACGTCAAGTTTCGCCCATGTGGCTCAGTGGTAGAGCACTCCCTTGGTAAGGGAGAGGTCGGCAGTTCGATCCTGCCCATGGGCACCAAATACCACGCACTGGCAATATCGCTACCGAGACAGGAGTCGCGAAATGGCAAAGGAAAAGTTCGAGCGGACCAAGCCGCACGTGAACGTTGGCACGATTGGTCACGTTGACCATGGCAAGACCACGTTGACGGCAGCGATCGCTACGGTGCTGGCAGCCAAGTTCGGCGGTGCCG
>NZ_JFJW01000030.1:207-18686 GCF_000611125.1 Cupriavidus sp. SK-4 | reverse complement strand
GCCGGCGTCGTGGCCAAGATCCTCGACTAAGTTGTTTGATAGCGAACGCGGCACCAACCGGCCGCGTTCGTTGCCAGAAGGGGTTGGCGCCAGCGCCGGCCCCACAGTTGTTTTAGGGGTATAGCTCAACTGGCAGAGCGTCGGTCTCCAAAACCGAAGGTTGGGGGTTCGATTCCCTCTGCCCCTGCCAAATCAATCAGCCGCGTCGCGAAGAGCAATCGTGACGCGGCTTAGTCTCGTTTGCGAAACATGGCCAATCCCAATGTTGAAACCGTGAACGCCAGCAGCGGCAAGTGGATGCTTGGCGTGGCGGTGCTGCTGGTGGTTGCGGGCGTCATCGGTTTCTATGCACTGGCACAGCAACCGTCTTATGTACGTGGCGCCGCACTGTTCGGTGGTATTGCACTGGGTATCGTAGTTGCGCTGGTGTCGGCACCAGGCAAGGACTTTATCGGGTTCGCCAAGGAATCGTATCGGGAAGTTCGCAAGGTCGTCTGGCCGACGCGCAAGGAAGCCGGACAAATGACGGGGCTGGTCTTCGTCTTTGTCGTCATCATGGCGCTGTTCCTGTGGTCGGCTGACAAGCTCATCGAGTGGGTCGTCTTCTCGCTCGTGCTGGGCTGGAAATAAGAGGTAGCACATGACGGATAACGCTCAGCAGGAAACCACCGCGCCGGAATCGCCTTCGTCGAAGAAGCGCTGGTATGTCGTGCATGCCTACTCCGGCATGGAGAAGAGCGTGCAGCGCGCGCTGCAGGAGCGCATCGAACGCGCCGAGATGCAGGACAAGTTTGGCCGCATCCTGGTGCCGTCCGAAGAAGTCGTGGAAATCAAGGGTGGCCACAAGTCGGTCACCGAGCGTCGTTTCTTCCCCGGCTACGTGCTGGTGGAAATGGAAATGACCGACGAGACCTGGCACCTGGTGAAGAACACCAGCAAGGTCACCGGTTTCGTGGGCGGCGCCCGCAACCGCCCGAGCCCGATCTCGCAGCGCGAAGTCGACAAGATCATGACCCAGATGCAGGAAGGGGTCGAGAAGCCGCGTCCCAAGACGCTGTTCGAAGTGGGCGAAATGGTGCGCGTCAAGGACGGCCCGTTCACCGATTTCAACGGCAACGTGGAAGAAGTGAACTACGAGAAATCGCGCCTGCGCGTCTCGGTCACGATCTTCGGGCGTGCCACGCCGGTCGAGCTCGAGTTCGGCCAGGTCGAGAAGGTTTAAGGAATTTGCCGGCTGCGGCCTGAAAGGGCGGCAACTGGCAACGGCGACGCCCCGGTGGCGGCGCCAAGAGGAGCGTGAGGCCGTGCCGATGGTGCGGCGACAGCGCGTTACGACTCAACAGGATCGCATCCCGAAAGAGCGATCCGGATTGGAGTAAAGATGGCCAAGAAGATCATTGGCTTTATCAAGCTGCAGATTCCGGCTGGTAAGGCAAATCCCTCCCCGCCCGTTGGTCCCGCTCTGGGTCAGCGTGGTCTGAACATCATGGAGTTCTGCAAGGCGTTCAACGCCCAGACCCAGGGTATGGAACCCGGTCTGCCGGTGCCGGTGGTGATTACCGCCTTCGCCGACAAGAGCTTCACCTTCGTGATGAAGTCGCCCCCGGCGACCGTGCTGATCAAGAAGGCAGCCGGCATCACCAAGGGTTCGCCGAAGCCCCACACCGACAAGGTTGGCAAGATCACCCGCGCCCAGGCTGAAGAAATCGCCAAGGCCAAGAACGCTGACCTGACCGCCGCCGACCTGGACGCCGCCGTGCGTACCATCGCCGGTTCGGCTCGTTCGATGGGCATCACCGTGGAGGGTCTGTAAATGGCTAAGGTTTCCAAGCGCGTCGCCGCCAACAAGGCGAAGATCGAGCGTACCAAGTTCTACCCGATCGACGAGGCCCTGGGCCTGGTGAAGGGCTGCGCCTCGGCGAAGTTCGACGAGTCGATCGACGTGGCCGTGCAGCTGGGCATTGACGCCAAGAAGTCGGACCAGGTGGTTCGTGGTTCGGTGGTGCTGCCCGCAGGTACCGGCAAGTCGGTTCGCGTGGCCGTGTTCGCCCAGGGCGAGAAGGCCGAAGCCGCCAAGGCAGCTGGTGCTGACATCGTCGGCATGGAAGACTTGGCTGAGCAAGTCAAGGCCGGCAACCTGAACTTCGACGTCGTGATCGCTTCGCCGGACACGATGCGTATCGTCGGTACGCTGGGCCAGATCCTGGGCCCGCGCGGCCTGATGCCGAACCCGAAGGTCGGTACCGTGACGCCCGACGTGGCCCAGGCTGTGAAGAACGCCAAGGCTGGTCAGGTGCAGTTCCGTGTCGACAAGGCCGGTATCATCCACGCCACCATCGGCCGCCGCTCGTTCGAAGACGCAGCGCTGAAGAGCAACCTGTCCGCACTGCTGGAAGCCCTGGTCAAGTCCAAGCCGGCTACGAGCAAGGGCGTGTACCTGCGCAAGATCGCCGTCTCGTCCACCATGGGCGTTGGCGTGCGCGTGGAACAAGCTTCGCTGTCGGCCTGAGCTGACGGCATGGGCTGACCGGACCCGATAACACCGGTCGGCCGCGAATTGAAGATCCTGGCGTAAGCGGGGATCGGCTCCGGACCTGGTTCTGCCAAGCGGCGGGACAAGGATAGGGAGCAAGGCTTTGGGCAGTGGCGGCAGCCGGACACATGGTGTTCAGGCAGTTGCCGCTGGTTATCAAAGACCGCTGGTGTCCACATGACCGCAGTCAGGCATGCGGGCTTAATCGGCCGGGACGTACAAGCAGGGCCAGGTGCCGTGCATGACCAACCCCGGGCAACCAGCGCAGATGGCGCACCCGAAGGGATTGATGAATCCGGGCCTGTCCCGGGTGATTCGGGCCAATCGGACGCCGTTCGTTTGTGCTGACGTGAAGACTCCGGTATTGCCGGAGGGCTAGCGTCATTTTGGAGCTTAACCGTGCCACTCAATATTGAAGATAAGAAGGCCGTCGTTGCTGAGGTTTCGGCGCAAGTCGCCAAGGCCCAGACCATCGTCGTGGCCGAATATCGCGGCATTACGGTTGGCGATCTGACCAAGCTGCGTTCCGCCGCTCGTCAGCAGGGCGTGTACCTGCGTGTTCTGAAGAACACGCTGGCCCGCCGTGCCGTCGAAGGTACGCCGTTTGCAAGCCTCGCAGAGCAGATGACCGGTCCGCTGATCTACGGTATTTCCGAAGATGCAGTGTCGTCGGCCAAGGTTCTGAACGACTTCGCCAAGACCAACGACAAGCTGGTCCTGCGCGCCGGGTCGTATGACGGCAAGGTTCTCGACGCTGCCGCCGTGAAGGCGCTGGCATCGATCCCGAGCCGCGACGAACTGATTGCTCAGCTGCTGGGCGTGATGCAGGCACCGGTGTCGGGCTTCGCCCGTCTGCTGGCTGCACTGGCTGCCAAGAACGCCGAAGGCGCTCCCGCGGAAGCGGAAGCCGCTGGCGCCTAAGGCAATCCAGGCCTCGCATCGAAAGATCGCATTACCGATACCGAATCAAATCTAGTAGGAGTATTTCAAATGGCAATCACCAAAGACGACATCCTGGAAGCCGTTGGCGCGATGTCCGTGATGGAACTGAACGACCTGGTCAAGGCGTTTGAAGAGAAGTTTGGCGTGTCCGCCGCTGCCATGGCCGTGGCTGCTGCCCCGGGCGCCGGCGGTGCCGCCGCTGCTGAAGAGCAGACCGAGTTCAACGTGATCCTGGCCGAAGTCGGCGCCAACAAGGTTGGCGTGATTAAGGCTGTTCGCGAAATCACCGGCCTGGGCCTGAAGGAAGCCAAGGACCTGGTCGATGGCGCACCGAAGCCTGTCAAGGAAGGCGTGGACAAGGCTGCTGCTGCCGAAGCCAAGAAAAAGCTGGAAGACGCTGGCGCGAAGGTCGACGTCAAGTAAGGCATTGCTCGCGTGCCCTTCCGGCACGCGGATGGGGCTGGCAAAGGGAAATTCCCGGCGCCAGCCTTTTTGCGCTTGTGCGAAAGTGTTTTGAGAAGCACTCTTCGCAACAGAAAGTGATGTTTGCGAGTCCCGGTGCCCTTGGGCATGCCGGAGTCTCAGCAGAGGCCAAACATCAGTGGCACACTAAGTGGTTGCTGCTGATGTTTGTCTTCTGAACCGACTGCAGAAGACAAGTTTGGTCGGGTGTCCCCCGGGCGAGTACAGGCGTTGCGCTTGATGCGACGACCACACCGCCCGCAGCGTGCGGACACCGTCAGCCAGAGGTTGGTAGCGGCCAACCGCCAAATCCCCTCCCAGTCGCTGAACACCTCAGGTCCGGCCAGGTCCAGCCAGCCCTGCGATGATTCGGAGATCCCATGGCGTACAGCTTCACCGAAAAGAAGCGCATTCGCAAAAGCTTTGCGAAGCGCGCGACGGTACATCAGGTTCCATTCCTGCTTGCCACTCAGATTGAATCCTACACTCAGTTCTTGCAAGCGGAAACGCCGACCGCGCGTCGCAAGACCGAAGGCCTCCAGGCCGCTTTCAATGCAATCTTCCCGATCTCCTCGCATAACGGGCTTGCCCGTATGGAGTTCGTCTCGTATCACCTGTCCAACCCGCCGTTCGACGTCAAGGAATGTCAACAGCGTGGCCTGACCTTCCACTCGGCGCTGCGCGCCAAGGTTCGCCTGATCATCAACGATCGCGAGAATCCTGGCAAGGTCAAGGAAGTGAAGGAGCAGGAAGTCTACATGGGCGAAATCCCGCTGATGACTTCCACGGGTTCGTTCGTCATCAACGGCACCGAGCGTGTCATCGTCTCGCAGCTGCACCGCTCACCGGGCGTGTTCTTCGAGCACGACAAGGGCAAGACCCACAGCTCGGGCAAGCTGCTGTTCTCGGCACGTATCATCCCCTACCGCGGTTCGTGGCTGGACTTCGAGTTCGACCCGAAGGACATCCTGTACTTCCGCGTCGACCGCCGCCGCAAGATGCCGGTGACGATCCTGCTGAAGTCGATCGGCCTGACCCCGGAACAGATCCTCGCGCACTTCTTCGTGTTCGACAACTTCACGCTGCAGGCCGAAGGCGCGCAGCTGGAGTTCGTGCCCGAGCGCCTGCGCGGTGAAGTCGCGCGCTTCGACATCGCCGACAAGAACGGCCGCGTGGTGGTCGAGAAGGACAAGCGGATCAACGCCAAGCATATCCGCGACCTGGATTCGGCCGGCACCAAGCTGATCAGCGTGCCGGAAGACTACCTGCTGGGCCGCGTGCTGGCCAAGAACATCATCGACCCGGATACCGGCGAGGTGATTGCCAACGCCAACGACGAGCTGACCGAAACGCTGCTGGAAAACCTGCGCGAAGCCGGCGTCAAGCAGATCCAGACCCTGTACACCAACGATCTGGACCAGGGCCCGTACATGTCGCAGACCCTGCGCGTGGACGAGACCGCCGACCAGACCGCTGCGCGTATCGCGATCTACCGCATGATGCGCCCGGGCGAGCCGCCGACCGAAGAAGCCGTGGAAGCGCTGTTCCAGCGCCTGTTCTACAGCGAAGAGTCGTATGACCTGTCGCGCGTTGGCCGCATGAAGGTCAACAGCCGCCTGGGCCGCCCCACCGGCGAAGGCGCCATGGTGCTGCAGGACGAGGACATCCTCGAGACCATCAAGATCCTGGTCAACTTGCGCAACGGCAAGGGCGAGGTCGATGACATCGATCACCTGGGCAACCGTCGCGTGCGTTGCGTCGGCGAGCTGGCCGAAAACCAGTTCCGCGCCGGCCTGTCGCGCGTGGAGCGTGCCGTCAAGGAACGTCTGGGCCAGGCCGAGACCGAGAACCTGATGCCGCACGACCTGATCAACTCGAAGCCGATCTCGTCGGCGATCCGCGAGTTCTTCGGTTCGTCGCAGCTGTCGCAGTTCATGGACCAGACCAACCCGCTGTCCGAGATCACGCACAAGCGCCGTGTCTCCGCACTGGGCCCGGGCGGTCTGACGCGCGAGCGCGCCGGCTTTGAAGTCCGTGACGTGCACCCGACCCACTATGGCCGCGTGTGCCCGATCGAAACGCCGGAAGGTCCGAACATTGGTCTGATCAACTCGCTGGCACTGTATGCCCGCCTGAACGAATACGGCTTCCTGGAAACGCCGTACCGCAAGGTGGTCGACAGCAAGCTGACCGATCAGGTCGACTATCTGTCCGCGATCGAGGAAGGCAAGTACGTGGTGGCGCAGGCCAACGCGACGGTCGATGCCGAAGGCAACCTGACCGACGAACTGGTGTCGGCGCGTGAAGGCTCCGAGCGGGAAACCCGCATGGTGACGCCGGACCGCGTGCAGTACATCGACGTGGCGCCGTCGCAGATCGTGTCGGCCGCTGCCTCGCTGGTGCCGTTCCTGGAACACGATGACGCGAACCGTGCACTGATGGGCGCGAACATGCAGCGTCAAGCCGTGCCTTGCCTGCGTCCGGACAAGCCGCTGGTCGGCACCGGCATCGAGCGTACCGTTGCGGTCGACTCGGGCACCGCGGTGCAGGCGATGCGTGGCGGCGTGGTCGACTACGTCGACGCGATGCGTATCGTGATCCGCGTGAACGACGACGAAGCCGTGGCCGGTGAAGTCGGCGTGGACATCTACAACCTGATCAAGTACACGCGCTCGAACCAGAACACCAACATCAACCAGCGTCCGATGGTCAAGGTTGGCGATATCGTTGCCCGCAACGATGTGATCGCCGACGGCGCCTCGACCGACCTGGGCGAGCTGGCCCTGGGCCAGAACATGCTGGTGGCGTTCATGCCGTGGAACGGCTACAACTTCGAGGATTCGATCCTGATCTCGGAGCGTGTGGTGGCCGAAGACCGCTATACCTCGATCCACATCGAGGAACTGTCGGTCGTTGCCCGCGACACCAAGCTGGGACCGGAAGAAATCACGCGCGATATCTCGAACCTGGCCGAAGCCCAGCTGGCTCGCCTGGACGAGTCGGGCATCACCTACATCGGCGCTGAAGTCGAAGCCGGCGACGTGCTGGTGGGCAAGGTCACGCCGAAGGGCGAGACCCAGCTGACCCCGGAAGAGAAGCTGCTGCGCGCGATCTTCGGCGAGAAGGCTTCGGACGTGAAGGACACCTCGCTGCGCGTGCCGTCGGGCATGAGCGGCATCGTGATCGACGTCCAGGTCTTCACCCGCGAAGGCGTGACGCGCGACAAGCGTGCCCAGTCGATCATCGACGACGAACTGAAGCGCTACCGCCTGGACCTGAACGACCAGCTGCGTATCGTGGAAGGCGACGCGTTCCAGCGTCTGGAGCGCCTGCTCATCGACAAGACCGTCAATGGCGGTCCGAAGAAGCTGGCCAAGGGTGCCAAGATCACCAAGGAATACCTGGCGGACATCGACAGGTACCACTGGTTCGACATCCGTCCGGCCGACGAGGAACTGGCTGCCCAGCTGGAAGCCGTCAAGGAAGCCATCGAGCAGAAGCGCCACGAGTTCGACCTGGCCTTCGAAGAGAAGCGCAAGAAGCTCACGCAGGGCGACGAACTGCCGCCGGGCGTGATCAAGATGGTCAAGGTGTACCTGGCCGTCAAGCGCCGCCTGCAGCCTGGCGACAAGATGGCCGGCCGTCACGGTAACAAGGGTGTCGTGTCCAAGATCACCCCGATCGAAGACATGCCCTACATGGCCGACGGTACGCCTGCCGACATCGTGCTGAATCCGCTGGGCGTGCCTTCGCGGATGAACGTGGGTCAGATTCTCGAGACCCACCTGGGCTGGGCCGCGCGCGGTCTGGGCGAGCGCATCGGCAACATGCTGAAGGCGCAAGCCAAGGCAGCCGAAGTGCGCAAGCTGCTCACGCAGATCTACAACGAGAGCGGCAAGGTCGAAGACCTCGACAGCCTGTCGGATTCGGAAGTCCTGGAACTGGCCGAGAACCTGAAGAAGGGCGTGCCGTTCGCGACGCCGGTGTTCGATGGTGCGCATGAGGACGAAATCCGCCGTATGCTGGACCTCGCCTATCCGGAAGAGATCGCGAAGGAGAAGGGCCTGACCGCTTCCAAGCAGCAGGTCACGCTGTTCGACGGCCGCACCGGCGAAGCGTTCGAGCGTCCGGTCACGCTGGGTGTGATGCACATGCTGAAGCTGCACCACCTGGTCGACGACAAGATGCACGCGCGCTCCACCGGTCCGTACTCGCTGGTGACGCAGCAGCCGCTGGGTGGTAAAGCCCAGTTCGGTGGCCAGCGTTTCGGTGAGATGGAAGTGTGGGCACTGGAAGCCTACGGCGCGTCGTACGTGCTGCAGGAAATGCTGACGGTCAAGTCCGATGACGTGAACGGCCGTACCAAGGTGTACGAGAACATCGTCAAGGGCGAGCACTCGATCGATGCCGGCATGCCGGAATCGTTCAACGTGCTGGTGAAGGAAATCCGCTCGCTGGGTATCGACATCGACCTCGATCGCTACTGATCGGGCAGGTGAGGGGAGCCGGTTGCGGCCGGCTCCCTGTCGACACTACAGGCGAAGGATTTCCCACAGGATGAATGCCATCGACCCGGACCAACTCCGGGGCGGTGGCGAAACAAGGAGTTGCAATGAAAGCATTGCTCGATCTCTTTAAGCAGGTACAGCAGGAAGAGCAGTTCGACGCGATCAAGATCGGCCTGGCCTCGCCCGAGAAGATCCGTTCGTGGTCGTACGGCGAAGTCAAGAAGCCGGAAACGATCAACTACCGTACCTTCAAGCCGGAACGCGACGGCCTGTTCTGCGCCAAGATCTTTGGCCCGATCAAGGACTACGAGTGCCTGTGCGGCAAGTACAAGCGCCTGAAGCACCGTGGCGTGATCTGCGAGAAGTGCGGCGTTGAAGTGACGCTGGCCAAGGTGCGCCGCGAGCGCATGGGCCACATCGAACTGGCCGCGCCGACCGCGCACATCTGGTTCCTGAAGTCGCTGCCGTCGCGCCTGGGCATGGTCCTGGACATGACGCTGCGCGACATCGAGCGCGTGCTGTACTTCGAAGCATTCGTGGTGATCGAACCCGGCATGACCCCGCTCAAGAAGAGCCAGATCATGTCCGAAGACGACTACCTGGCGAAGTGCGACGAGTACGGCGAGGGCGAGTTCGTCGCCATGATGGGTGCCGAGGGCATCCGTGAGCTGCTGCGCGGCATCGACATCGAGAAGCAGATCGAACAGATCCGCGCCGAGCTGCAGGCCACCGGTTCCGAAGCCAAGATCAAGAAGTTCGCCAAGCGCCTGAAGGTGCTCGAGGCCTTCCAGCGTTCGGGCATCAAGCCCGAGTGGATGATCCTCGAAGTGCTGCCGGTGCTGCCGCCCGAACTGCGCCCGCTGGTGCCGCTGGATGGTGGCCGCTTCGCGACCTCGGACCTGAACGACCTGTATCGCCGCGTCATCAACCGTAACAACCGCCTCAAGCGCCTGCTGGAGCTGAAGGCGCCTGAAATCATCGTGCGCAACGAAAAGCGCATGCTGCAGGAAGCGGTTGACTCGCTGCTGGACAACGGCCGTCGCGGCAAGGCGATGACCGGCGCCAACAAGCGTCCGCTGAAGTCCCTGGCCGAAATGATCAAGGGCAAGGGCGGCCGTTTCCGTCAGAACCTGCTGGGCAAGCGCGTCGACTACTCGGGCCGTTCGGTCATCGTGGTGGGCCCGACGCTCAAGCTGCACCAGTGCGGCCTGCCCAAGCTGATGGCGCTCGAGCTGTTCAAGCCGTTCATCTTCCACAAGCTGGAAACGATGGGCATCGCCACCACCATCAAGGCGGCGAAGAAGGAAGTCGAAAGCCAGACCCCGGTGGTGTGGGACATCCTCGAAGAGGTGATCCGCGAGCACCCGGTGATGCTGAACCGTGCGCCGACGCTGCACCGCCTGGGTATCCAGGCGTTCGAGCCGGTGCTGATCGAAGGCAAGGCCATCCAGCTGCACCCGCTGGTCTGCGCGGCGTTCAACGCCGACTTCGACGGTGACCAGATGGCTGTCCACGTGCCGCTGTCGCTGGAAGCTCAGATGGAAGCCCGCACCCTGATGCTGGCCTCCAACAACGTGCTGTTCCCGGCCAACGGCGACCCGTCGATCGTGCCGTCGCAAGACGTGGTGCTGGGTCTGTACTACACGACCCGCGACAAGATCAACGGCCGCGGCGAGGGCATGACCTTTGCCGACATCAGCGAAGTGATCCGCGCCTACGAGAACAAGGAAGTCGAACTGGCTTCCCGCGTGAACGTGCGTATCACCGAGTATGAACTGGTCGACAAGGACGCCGAGGGCGACGCCCGTTTCGCACCCAAGATCACGCTGCAGGCCACCACGGTCGGCCGCGCGATCCTGTCCGAGATCCTGCCCAAGGGGCTGCCGTTCTCGGTGCTGAACAAGCCGCTCAAGAAGAAGGAAATCTCGCGCCTGATCAACACCGCGTTCCGCAAGTGCGGCCTGCGCGAGACCGTGATCTTCGCCGACAAGCTGCTGCAGTCGGGCTTCCGCCTGGCAACCCGTGCCGGTATCTCGATCGCCATCGACGATATGCTGGTGCCGCCGCAGAAGGAAAAGATCATCGCCGAGGCCTCGGCCAAGGTGAAGGAATACGACAAGCAGTACATGTCGGGTCTGGTGACCGACCAGGAACGCTACAACAACGTCGTGGACATCTGGGGCGCCGCCGGCGACCAGGTGGGCAAGGCGATGATGGAGCAGCTCCAGCACGAAGACGTGGTCGACCGCGAAGGCAAGACCGTGAAGCAAGAGTCGTTCAACTCCATCTACATGATGGCTGACTCGGGCGCACGGGGTTCCGCCGCGCAGATCCGCCAGCTGGCCGGTATGCGTGGCCTGATGGCAAAGCCGGACGGCTCGATCATTGAAACGCCGATTACGGCGAACTTCCGTGAAGGCCTGAACGTTCTGCAGTACTTCATCTCGACCCACGGCGCACGTAAGGGCCTGGCCGATACGGCACTGAAGACCGCGAACTCGGGTTACCTGACCCGTCGTCTGGTCGACGTGACGCAGGATCTGGTCGTGGTGGAAGACGATTGCGGCACCTCCAACGGCGTGGCCATGAAGGCCCTGGTCGAAGGCGGTGAAGTGATCGAAGCGCTGCGCGACCGTATCCTCGGCCGTGTCACCGTGGCCGACGTGGTCAACCCTGAAACCCAGGAAACCGCGATCGAAGCCGGCACGCTGCTGGACGAAGACCTGGTCGAGCTGATCGACAACATCGGCGTGGACGAAGTCAAGGTCCGCACCCCGCTGTCGTGCGACACGCGCTACGGCCTGTGCGGCAAGTGCTATGGCCGCGACCTGGGCCGCGGCGTGCTGGTGAACTCGGGCGAAGCGGTTGGCGTGATTGCCGCCCAGTCGATCGGTGAGCCGGGCACGCAGCTGACCATGCGTACGTTCCACATTGGTGGTGCGGCATCGCGTGCGGCGGTGGCATCGAGCGTGGAAGCCAAGGCAACCGGTACCGTGCGTTTCACGGCGACCATGCGTTACGTCACCAACGCGAAGGGCGAACTGATCGTCATCTCGCGTTCGGGCGAGGCGCTGATCACCGACGACCACGGCCGCGAGCGCGAGCGCCACAAGATCCCGTACGGCGCCACGCTGCTGGTGCAGGACGGCCAGGCCATCAAGGCTGGCACGCAGCTGGCCACGTGGGACGCGCTGACTCGCCCGATCGTTTCGGAATACACCGGTACGACCAAGTTCGAGAACGTCGAAGAAGGCGTGACCGTCGCCAAGCAGATGGACGAAGTGACGGGCCTGTCGACCCTGGTGGTGATCGATGCCAAGCGCCGCACGGCTGCAACCAAGGGCATCCGCCCGCAGGTGAAGCTGCTCGACGCCAGCGGCCAGGAAGTGAAGATCCCGGGCACGGACCACTCCGTGACCATCGGCTTCCAGGTCGGCGCGCTGATTACCGTGAAGGACGGCCAGCAGGTGCACGTGGGTGAAGTGCTCGCGCGTATCCCGACCGAATCGCAGAAGACCCGCGACATTACCGGTGGTCTGCCGCGAGTGGCTGAGCTGTTCGAAGCGCGTTCGCCGAAGGACGCCGCCGTGCTGGCGGAAGTCACCGGCACGACCTCGTTCGGCAAGGACACCAAGGGCAAGCAGCGCCTGGTCATTACCGACCTGGACGGCAATGCCCACGAGTTCCTGATCGCGAAGGAAAAGCAGGTTCTGGTGCACGACGGCCAGGTGGTGAACAAGGGCGAAATGATCGTGGAAGGTCCGGCGGACCCGCACGACATCCTGCGCCTGAAGGGCATCGAAGAGCTGGCGCACTACATCGTGGACGAAGTCCAGGACGTGTACCGTCTGCAGGGCGTGAAGATCAACGACAAGCACATCGAAGTGATTGTTCGTCAGATGCTGCGCCGCGTGCAGATCGCCGACGTGGGCGACACCAAGTTCATCCCGGGTGAACAGGTGGAGCGTTCGGAACTGCTCGACGAGAACGACCGCGTGATCGCCGAAGGCAAGCGTCCGGCCACGTACGAGAACCTGCTGCTCGGTATCACCAAGGCGTCGCTGTCGACCGACAGCTTCATCTCGGCGGCATCGTTCCAGGAAACCACGCGCGTGCTGACCGAAGCCGCGATCATGGGCAAGACCGACGACCTGCGTGGTCTGAAGGAAAACGTGATCGTCGGCCGTCTGATCCCGGCCGGTACCGGCCTGGCCTACCACCGTGCCCGCAAGGCGCGCGAGGCCTCCGAGCGCGAACGCGCCCAGGCGATCGCCGAAGAAGAGCAGTCGCTCTTCATCGAGCCGGCGCCGGTGGTGCAGGCGACGACCGAAGGCGAAGGCGACAACGTCTGATCGCAGTAAGCTGTTTGCCGCCGCAAGGCGGCCCGAAAGCCCGGCTGATCCAGCCGGGCTTTTTTTATTTCCGCTCGCAGCCGGCTCTGTCGTGAGAAAGTTCGGACTGTTAGCCCGGCGGGCACGGAAGCGGGCCCCTTAGTGGTATGGTTACGGCTTTTCCGGCTTCAGCAATTCCGTTGTCTATGTCGCACGCGCTGGCGATCCTCAAAGATGTATTCGGCTACCACGCCTTCCGTGGGCGCCAGGCCGAGATCATCGACCACGTTGCGACGGGCGGCGACTGCCTGGTGCTGATGCCGACCGGCGGCGGCAAGTCGCTGTGCTACCAGATCCCGGCGCTGCTGCGCCAGCGTGCCGGCGACGGAGTCGGCATCGTGGTGTCGCCGCTGATCGCGCTGATGCAGGACCAGGTCGCGGCACTGACTGAAGCAGGCGTACGCGCCGCAGTGCTTAATTCGACGCTGACCGGGGCCGAAGCCTCGGCGGTCGAGCGCGACCTTCTGGCCGGGCGCATCGAGATCCTCTACGTGGCGCCGGAGCGGCTGATGACGCCGCGCTTCCAGGACTTGCTCGAGCGCATTCGGGTCGGGCTGTTTGCCATCGACGAAGCGCACTGCGTGTCGCAGTGGGGCCACGATTTCCGCCCCGAGTACATCCAGTTGTCGGTGCTGCATGAGCGCTTCCCGTACGTGCCGCGCATCGCGCTGACGGCAACGGCCGACGCACTCACGCGCAACGAGATCATCGAGCGGCTGTCGCTGGACAACGCCCGCGTCTTCATCTCCAGCTTCGACCGGCCCAATATCCGCTACCGCATCGTCGAGAAGGACAATGCGCGCCAGCAGCTGCTGGCCTTCATCAAGGCCGAGCACACCGCGGCCGACGGCACCCATGACAGCGGCATCGTCTATTGCCTGTCGCGCAAGAAGGTGGAAGACACGGCGCAGTGGCTGAGCGGGCAGGGCATCAATGCGCTGGGCTACCACGCCGGCATGGATGCCCAGGTGCGCCAGCACCACCAGGCGCGCTTCCGCGAGGAAGAAGGGCTGGTGATGGTGGCGACGATCGCTTTCGGCATGGGCATCGACAAGCCCGACGTGCGCTTTGTCGCCCATCTGGACCTGCCCAAGAGCATGGAAGGCTACTACCAGGAAACCGGGCGCGCCGGCCGCGACGGCCTGCCGGCCAATGCCTGGATGGCCTACGGCCTGGGCGACGTGGTGCAGCAGAAGCGCATGATCGACGAGTCCGAGGCGGACGAGGCCTTCAAGCGCGTGTCGTCGTCCAAGCTCGATGCGCTGCTGGGGCTGTGCGAGACCGCGGGCTGCCGGCGCGTGCGCATCCTGGCCTATTTCAACGAGGCCAGCGAACCCTGCGGCAACTGCGATACCTGCCTGGAGCCGCCTGCCACCTGGGACGGCACGCGCGAGGCGCAGATGGCGCTGTCCTGCGTCTACCGCACCGCGCAGGCGAGTCGCGTGCACTTCGGCGCCACCCACCTGATCGACGTGCTGCGCGGCAACAGCTCGGAGAAGATCCGCCAGTGGGGGCATGACAAGGTGTCCACCTTCGGCATCGGCAAGGACCGCTCGGTGCATGAATGGCATACGGTGTTCCGCCAGCTGATCGCCCAGGGGCTGCTGACCATCGACCATGGCGGCCATGGCGCGCTGCTGCTGGGCGAGGACGCGCGCGCGGTGCTCAAGGGCGAGCGCCAGATCATCCTGCGCCGCCAGGCCACCAAGCCGGGCAAGTCCGGCGAGCGTGCCGCACGCGGCACCCGCACCGACCACACCGCGGACATGGATGCCGACATGCTGGCCAACTGGGAGGCGCTGCGCCGCTGGCGCACCGAGGCCGCGCGCGAGCACGGGGTGCCGGCCTATGTCATCTTCCACGATGCAACGCTGGCGGAATTGGCCCGCACCGCGCCGGGTTCACTGTCGGCGATGCAGGGCATTCCCGGAATTGGTGCCTCCAAGCTGGAGCGCTACGGGCAGTCCATCCTGGAAGCGCTCCGCAGGGTCTGATCGGGAGGGCAGTGTCACCGCATCCCGGAGCGGGTATACGGCTTGACGGTATACGATTCCCCTGCTAGGATGCCAGATTCGAGTTTTTGGCTTTGGATTTCGCTCGCCCGTCGGACAAGTGGCCTGTAGGCCGCTGCCGGCAAGCCTTCCGGACTGGGTTTCCATGGACCGGTGGCGGCAGACGCGGGATCCGGGTGCCGGCTCGCGCTCTTTGGCATGCTGTTACCGCACAGTCCCGTCTCCAGAGCGCGTCCGCTCATCTCTCCCGCCCAAAACCCGTAGTTGCCTCTCCATCCTGGCGCATGCCGGTGCGAGGGGCGTTTTTCGTCAAACCAAGCTGGATTGAACAATGCCAACTATCAACCAACTGGTTCGCAAGCCGCGCGTCTCTGAAGTCGTCAAGAGCAAGAGCCCGGCGCTTGAGAACTGCCCCCAGCGCCGTGGCGTGTGCACCCGCGTGTACACCACGACGCCGAAGAAGCCGAACTCGGCACTGCGTAAGGTTGCCAAGGTGCGCCTGACCAACGGTTTCGAAGTGATTTCGTACATCGGCGGTGAAGGCCACAACCTGCAGGAACACTCGGTCGTGCTGATCCGCGGCGGCCGTGTGAAGGATCTGCCGGGTGTGCGTTACCACATCGTCCGTGGCTCGCTCGACCTGCAAGGCGTGAAGGACCGCAAGCAGGCTCGTTCGAAGTACGGCGCGAAGCGTCCGAAGGCAGCCTAAGCTATAGCAGCCTGGGTCGGAAAGACCCGAAGCAACAAACGATAGCCTGTGGCGCGAGTCATGGTGCTGTCACCAGGCGGCGGTACAACGGAGCGCCTTTTTGGCAACCGTGCCGTCGAGTAAGTGGTCACCCGGCGAATTTGCTGTCTATCGCATGCAAGCTAGTTGGTGGCCGGAGAGCGGGAACAACTGACCGCGCTCTCAACTGAATCTAAAGGAAAGAAGATGCCACGTCGTCGTGAAGTCCCCAAGCGGGATGTTCTGCCTGATCCGAAGTTCGGCAACGTTGAAGTTGCCAAGTTTATGAACGTGCTGATGCTGGACGGCAAGAAGTCGGTTGCCGAACGTATCGTCTATGGCGCGTTCGACCAGATCGAAAAGAAGGCAGGCAAGGCCCCCATCGAAGTGTTCTCCGTTGCCATCAACAACGTGAAGCCGGTGGTGGAAGTGAAGAGCCGTCGCGTGGGCGGCGCCAACTATCAGGTTCCGGTCGAAGTCCGTCCGTCGCGTCGTCTGGCATTGGCGATGCGTTGGCTGCGCGAGGCCGCGAAGAAACGCAGCGAGAAGTCGATGGCGCTGCGCCTGGCAGGTGAGCTGCTGGAAGCATCGGAAGGCCGTGGCGGCGCAATGAAGAAGCGCGACGAAGTGCACCGCATGGCCGAAGCCAACAAGGCGTTCTCGCATTTCCGCTTCTAAGCGCGCGATAGCGTTTGTTGGTTGCCGGGCGGGCTGTGTTTTTACACATCTCGCCCGTTTGTGTTAGGGGCGCGGGCCATGAGATGCCGGCGCCTCACGGACAAATAGAGGATTAAAGTGGCTCGTAAGACTCCCATTGAGCGTTACCGTAATATCGGTATCTCGGCTCACATTGACGCGGGTAAAACCACCACGACCGAGCGGATCCTGTTCTACACCGGTGTGAACCACAAGATCGGTGAAGTGCACGATGGCGCGGCCACCATGGACTGGATGGAGCAGGAGCAGGAGCGTGGCATCACGATCACCTCCGCTGCTACCACCGCCTTCTGGAAGGGCATGGCTGGCAACTACCCCGAGCACCGCTTCAACATCATCGACACCCCGGGCCACGTGGACTTCACCATCGAGGTGGAGCGTTCCATGCGCGTGCTGGACGGCGCGTGCATGGTGTACTGCGCAGTGGGTGGCGTGCAGCCGCAGTCGGAAACCGTCTGGCGTCAGGCCAACAAGTACAAAGTGCCGCGTCTGGCCTTCGTCAACAAGATGGACCGTACCGGCGCGAACTTCTTCAAGGTCTACGACCAGCTGAAGACCCGCCTGAAGGCCAACCCGGTGCCCGTCGTGGTGCCGATCGGCGCTGAAGACGGCTTCCAGGGCGTCGTCGATCTGCTGGAAATGAAGGCGATCATTTGGGACGAAGCCAGCCAGGGCGTGAAGTTCGAATACCAGGACATCCCGGCTGAGCTGCAAGCCACCGCTGACGAATGGCGCGAGAAGATGGTCGAGTCCGCCGCCGAAGCCAGCGAAGAGCTGATGGAAAAGTACCTGGGCGGCGAAGAGCTGACCCGCGCCGAGATCGTCAAGGCATTGCGTGACCGTACCATCGCCTGCGAAATCCAGCCGATGCTGTGCGGCACCGCGTTCAAGAACAAGGGCGTGCAGCGTATGCTCGACGCCGTGATCGACTTCCTGCCGTCGCCGGTCGACATTCCGCCGGTTACGGGCACGGACGAGGACGACAGCGAGAAGAAGCTCGAGCGCAAGGCTGACGACAACGAAAAGTTCTCGGCACTGGCGTTCAAGATCATGACCGACCCGTTCGTTGGTCAGCTGATCTTCTTCCGCGTCTACTCGGGCAAGATCAATTCGGGCGACACGGTGTACAACCCGGTCAAGAGCAAGAAGGAACGCCTCGGCCGTATTCTGCAGATGCATGCCAACCAGCGCGAAGAAATCAAGGAAGTGCTGGCCGGCGACATCGCCGCTGCAGTGGGTCTGAAGGACGCCACCACGGGCGACACGCTGTGCGATCCGGCTGCACCGATCGTGCTCGAGCGCATGGTGTTCCCGGAGCCGGTGATCTCGCAGGCTGTCGAGCCGAAGACCAAGGCTGACCAGGAAAAGATGGGCATCGCCCTGAACCGCCTGGCCGCTGAAGATCCGTCGTTCCGCGTGCGTACCGATGAAGAATCGGGTCAGACCATCATTTCGGGCATGGGCGAGCTCCACCTCGAAATTCTGGTCGACCGCATGAAGCGCGAATTCGGCGTGGAAGCCAACATCGGCGCGCCGCAGGTGGCCTACCGCGAAACCATTCGCAAGACGGCCGAAGGCGTCGAGGGCAAGTTCGTCAAGCAGTCGGGCGGCCGCGGCCAGTACGGTCACGCTGTGATCACGCTGGAACCGCAAGAGCCGGGCAAGGGCTTCGAGTTCATCGACGCCATCAAGGGCGGTGTGATTCCTCGCGAATACATCCCGGCGGTCGAAAAGGGTATCGTCGACACGCTGCCGAACGGCATCCTGGCTGGCTTCCCGGTGGTGGACGTGAAGGTCACGCTGACGTTCGGTTCGTACCACGACGTGGACTCGAACGAAAACGCGTTCCGCATGGCCGGCTCGATGGCTTTCAAGGAAGCCATGCGCAAGGCCAGCCCGGTTCTGCTCGAGCCGATGATGGCCGTGGAAGTGGAAACGCCGGAAGACTACACGGGTACCGTGATGGGCGACCTGTCGTCCCGCCGCGGCATCGTGCAGGGCATGGACGACATGGTGGGCGGCGGCAAGATCATCAAGGCCGAAGTCCCGCTGTCGGAAATGTTCGGTTATTCCACGTCGCTGCGCTCGGCCACGCAAGGCCGCGCCACGTACACCATGGAATTCAAGCACTACGCTGAAGCACCGAAGAACATCGCCGAAGCCGTGATGTCGGCCAAGGGCAAGTAA
>NZ_JFJW01000030.1:0-108 GCF_000611125.1 Cupriavidus sp. SK-4 | reverse complement strand
GGACCAAGCCGCACGTGAACGTTGGCACGATCGGTCACGTTGACCATGGCAAGACCACGCTGACCGCGGCAATCGCCACGGTGCTGGCAGCCAAGTTCGGCGGTGCCG
>NZ_JFJW01000029.1:220-750 GCF_000611125.1 Cupriavidus sp. SK-4 | reverse complement strand
ACGTGCCGAGCCGGCACTACGGTTTCGGCATCGGGACCCTGACCTCGGGCATCACGGGTGGCATCCTGCTGGGTTCGCTCGTGGCGGTCGCCATCAATCGCCACTACACGCCTGAGCAGGTGAGCGATTTCGCCTGGCGCATCCCTTTTATCCTGGGCGGCGTGTTCGGACTTGTGTCGGTGTACCTGCGCCGGTTTCTTCATGAGACCCCCGTGTTCCGCGAGTTGGCTGAGCGCAGCAATCTGGCGCGCGAACTCCCGATCCGCACCGTGCTGCGCGAGCACCGCTCGGCCAGTCTGTTCGTGGCACTGCTGACCTGCGTGCTTTCGACCTCCATCGTCGTCGTGGTGCTGTATACACCCGCCTACCTGCAGAAGATTCACCACATACCCGCCGCGCTTGCGCTCGAGACCAATGCCTTCGCTACGCTCGCGCTGACCATCGGCTGCGTGATCGTCGGTTGGGCGAGCGACCGCATTGGCACCCGCGCCGTCATGCTGATCGGCTGGGGCGGACTTCTCATGACCGCC
>NZ_JFJW01000029.1:0-78 GCF_000611125.1 Cupriavidus sp. SK-4 | reverse complement strand
CCTACAACATGTCTTACGCAGTCTTTGGCGGCCTCACGCCGATGATCCTCACGCTGTGGCTACAGCACGACGCAATGG
>NZ_JFJW01000028.1:852-51908 GCF_000611125.1 Cupriavidus sp. SK-4 | reverse complement strand
GAAGGCCGGCGCCCGCCGCTTTCCTGCATTTCCCTCAACCTGCAGTGCAGTTCCGGGAGGCAGTCATGTCGAGCAATCCGCAGTTGGCCGGCACCTGGCCGGTCATGTCGCTGGCCGAGGCACACGCCCGGCTTACCGCGCCCGGCGCGCCGTTCGAAACCGAAACGCGCGTGATCCGCGGCATCCCCACCACCGTCTGGAAGAACGCCCCCCCCACGCTGCGCGAGCTGTTGCTGAACACGCGCGCGTTTGCCGACCGCACCTTCGTGGTCTACGAGGACGAGCGCGTCTCCTACGATGCCTTCCGGCGCGCCGCCATCGCCATGGCCCATGCACTGGTGCGCGACGGCGTGCGCAAGGGCGACCGCGTGGCCGTGGCCATGCGCAACCTGCCTGAATGGCCGGTGGCGTTCTACGGCGCGCTGCTGGCAGGCGCCATCGTGACGCCGCTCAATGCCTGGTGGACCGGTGCCGAGCTGGAATATGGCCTGGCCGATTCGGGCAGCCGCGTGGCGATCGTCGATGCCGAACGGCTCGACCGCATCCTGGAACACCTGCCGGGCTGCCCGGCGCTGGAACGCGTCTATGCCTCACGCGCCGGCGGCACCGCGGCCGAGCCGCGCGTGGCTCCGCTGGAGAGCGTGATCGGCAGCCCGGCTGACTGGGCCGCGCTGCCAGACCAGGCACCGCCACAGGTCGACATCGATCCGGACGACGACGCCACCATCTTCTACACCTCGGGCACCACCGGCAAACCCAAGGGCGCGCTAGGCACGCACCGCAACTCCACCAACGTGGCAGTCGCCGGCAGCTTCAGCCCGATCCGCAACCTGTTGCGCCGGGGCGAGCCGATTCCCGCGCCGGATCCCGCCGCACCGCAAAAGGCCATGCTGCTGGCGGTGCCGTTCTTCCACGTCACCGGCTGCATGGCGGTGCTCAACGGCGCCATCGCCACCGGCGGCAAGATCGTGCTGATGCACCGCTGGGACGCGCTGCGCGGCATGGAACTGATCGAGCTCGAGCGCTGCACCGCGGCCGGCGGCGTGCCCACCATCGCATGGCAGATCCTCGAGCATCCTGAGCGCGGCCGCTTCGACCTGTCCTCGCTGGAGAACGTCAACTACGGCGGCGCGCCGGCATCGCCCGAACTGGTGCGGCGCATCGGCGAGGTATTCCCGCTGGCCGCACCCGGCATCGGCTGGGGCATGACGGAAACATCGTCGACCTTCACCAGCCACAGCGCCGAGGAATACGTGATGCGCCCGGACAGCAGCGGCCCGGCACTGCCGATCGGCGAGATGAAGGTAGTGGACGGACACGGCCGCGCCTTGCCGCCCGGCGAAACCGGCGAGCTGATGGCGCGCGGCGCCAATGTCGTGCGCGGCTACTGGAACAAGCCCGAGGCCACGGCGCAGACCTTTGCCGACGGCTGGCTGCGCACCGGCGACATTGCGCGGCTGGATGAGGAAGGCTACGTCTATATCGTCGACCGGATGAAGGACATGCTGATTCGCGGCGGCGAGAACATCTACTGCATCGAGGTGGAAAGCACCCTCTACGAGCATCCGGCGGTGATGGATGCCGCGGTGGTCGGCCTCGCGCACAAGACGCTGGGCGAAGAACCGGCCGCGGTGATCAGCCTGAAGCCCGGCATGCAGGCGAGCGAGGTCGAGCTGCAGGATTTCGTGCGCACACGGCTGGCGGCGTTCAAGGTGCCGGTGCGTATCCTGATTTACCAGGAGATGCTGCCGCGCAATGCCAATGGCAAGATCCTGAAGTCGAACCTGCGCAAGCTGTTCGACGCTGCCGCCTGAGCTACGGCAGGACAGCCGACTCGACAAAAACAACAAGGAACGACAAATTGACGGAACAAGCAATGCGTGACCACTCCCTGTCCACCCCGGTGCGGACAATCGCCGCAGTGGCACTCGCCGCCCTGCTGGCGGGCTGCGCCGCCGGCGGCACCAACCTGTCCGCGGTACCAGAGCTGCGCCCTGGCGTGCCTGCCGGTTACCTGGCTACCGATGCGCGCCCGGACAGCCTGAAGCTGCTGCCCGCGCCCCCGGCGCAGGGCTCGGCAGCGCTGGCGCTGGATGAGGATGCCGCGCGGCAGGCCGGGACGCTGCGCGGTTCACCGCGCTGGCAAGTGGCTGGCGAGGATGCCGTGCTGACGTTCCCGCAGGCCGCCAGCGCATTCTCCTGCGCGCTGGGCGTGCCGGTCAGCGAGAAAGAAACGCCGTACCTGAACATCCTGCTGCGCCGCAGCCTGGTCGATGCAGGCCTGTCCACCTACAAGGCCAAGGACCACTACAAGCGCACACGCCCCTTCGTTGCCAACAAGACCCAGATGTGCACGCCAGCCGAGGCCGCCAAGCTGGAAAAGGACGGTTCGTACCCGTCCGGCCACAGCGCCATTGGCTGGGCCTGGGCGCTGATCCTGGCGGAGGTCGAGCCGGAACGCGCCAATGACATCCTGGCGCGCGGGCGCGCATTCGGCCAGAGCCGCGTGGTCTGCAATGTGCACTGGCAAAGCGATGTCAACGAGGGCCGCATGATGGCCGCGGCAACGGTGGCGCGGCTGCATGCCGATCCCACCTTCCGCGCCGACCTGGACCAGGCCCGCCGCGAAGTGGCGGCGGCACGCGCCAGCGGCGCGCGCCCGTCGCGCGACTGCCAGGCGGAGAGCGCAGCGCTGGCCCCCTGATCCGCCGGTTGCCGGAGCCGGCTACGGCACCGATTACTTCACCGGGATGACCGTGCCGGTCGGCACCGGCACGGCGGTGACGCTGTTCTGCGGGCTGCCGCTGACAATGCGGTCGGAGTACGTCAGGTACACCAGCGTATTGCGCTTGCGGTCGACCGCGCGCACGACGTGCAGGGCCTTGAACAGGATCGACATGCGCTCGGAGAAGACGTTGTCCTGCTGCCGGATCGGCCCCTTGAAGGCTATCGTGCCCACCTGCCGGCAGGCGATCGATGCCTCCGGCGGGTCTTCAGCCATGCCCAGCTGGCCCTTGATGCCGCCCGTGCGGGCGCGCGACACATAGCAGGTCACGCCGTCCACCTGGGGGTCGTCATAGGCTTCGATCACGACCTTGTCGGAGCCGGTCATGCGGAAATTGGTGCTGACGCTGCCGATTTCCTCGGCGTGGGCGCCCGAGGCGGCCGCCAGACAGGCGACGGCCAGGATCGTGCGGATGCGATTGCAGTTGCGCTTCATGGCGGGGTCGGTATTCAGGTCACCGACGACTTGATGTCGTCGTGGCGCTTTTCCATTTCCTGGCGCAGCGCGCGGCGCTGCTGGGCGGCGGCAAAGCGCTGGCGCTCCACCTCGTCGCGCGGCTCCAGCGGCGGCACCTCGGCCGGCGTGCCGTTGTCATCCACGGCCACCATGGTGAAGTAGCAGCTGTTGGTATGGCGCACCAGCTTGCTGCGGATATTTTCCGTCACCACCTTGATGCCGATTTCCATCGAGCTGCGGCCGGTGAAGTTGACCGAGGCCAGGAAGGTCACCAGCTCGCCCACGTGGATCGGCTGGCGGAACACCACCTGGTCGACCGACAGCGTCACCACGTAGCGGCCGGCGTAGCGGCTGGCGCAGGCATAGGCAACCATGTCCAGGTACTTGAGGATGGTGCCGCCGTGGACGTTGCCGGAAAAGTTGGCCATGTCCGGCGTCATCAGCACGGTCATGGAAAGCTGGTGGGACTGGTCGTTCATGATGCGGGTACGGATTGCGGGGCGGGATTTCGGGGGCGAACCTGCGACGGCGGCATTACCTGAATGCTATTGCCCGAACGCTGGCGCCGGCAGTTTAACCCGGATCGTGCCCGCCGTTGCCGGCGGCAGCCCGGTGCCGGCAGGCGTGGCCGTGCCAGGCAACAAAAAAGCGGCCTGCAAGGCCGCTTTTCACGCTGTGGACGCAAACTGCTTACTTCTTCTTGTTCACCGCGTCCTTGAAACCCTGTCCGGCAGAGAACTTGACCGTCTTGGCGGCCGGGATCTTGATGGTTTCACCGGTACGCGGATTGCGGCCGGTGCGGGCGGCGCGTTTGCCGGCGCTGAAGCTGCCAAAGCCCACCAGCGTCACCGAATCGCCCTTTGCCACTGCCTTCTTGATACTGTCCAGCGCTGCGTTGAGCGCACGCTCGGCGGCGGCATTGCTCAGTTCTGCTTCCGCGGCGATGGCCGATACCAGTTCACCTTTATTCATGGCTGATTTCCCTTGTTGGTCGTCGTCACCGATGTGCGTGCCTCGCGGCAAAGCCATCGATCGGCGCAGTCTAATCTGCCCGTTGCGCGTAGAGCAATCCCCAGTGGCACCAATGCGACAAAAAAACCCGCAAATCCTTGATTGAGGCCGGTTAGCGGGCAATTTCCCTCGCTTTTCCCGCTTGCCAGAAGCCGGCTTTGCCAGGCCGTCCCGCCGCGCGGCAACGCCGGACCGGACCGCGCCAGGGGCAAACAAATAGCATAGGACAAATTCCCATAAATGGGGCGTCGCACCATAACGGTTCAGCCCGCGCCGCCGTTGCGCGCCATTTCGGCGCATCCGCACCACCACGGCAATGCCAGCGGCAACGCTGCCAACAGCATCACCGTTGCCTGCGCGCGGCATTCCGGTGCGGTTTTACCCGACAAGGTGCAAGCGGCACCAGGATGCGGCCATTGCTGGAATGCTTTTTGCATACTCACGCTCCCATTTTGAGCATGAGGTCACTATGGACAACTGGAAGAGCGGCACCGACGCCCTGTTTATCCTGCTAGGCGCCATCATGGTGCTGGCCATGCACGCCGGCTTCGCCTTCCTGGAACTGGGCACGGTGCGCAAGAAGAACCAGGTCAACGCACTGGTAAAGATCCTGGTGGATTTTGCAGTTTCGACGATCGCCTATTTCTTTATCGGCTACACCATTGCCTACGGCGTGCAATTCATGTCCGGGGCCGAAACGCTGGCGCAGAAAAACGGTTACGAACTGGTCAAGTTCTTTTTCCTGGCGACATTTGCCGCGGCCATTCCGGCGATTATCTCGGGCGGTATCGCCGAGCGTTCACGCTTCAATCCGCAACTGGTCGCCACCTTCGTGCTAGTGGGTTTTGTCTATCCGTTCTTCGAAGGCATCGCCTGGAACCAGCGCTATGGCGTGCAGGACTGGATCACGCGCGTGGCCGGCGCACCGTTCCATGACTTCGCCGGCTCGGTGGTGGTGCATGCGCTGGGCGGCTGGATCGCGCTGCCTGCGGTGCTGCTGCTGGGCGCGCGGCGCGGGCGCTACCAGAAGGACGGCCGCATCAGCGCCCATCCGCCCTCAAACATCCCGTTCCTGGCGCTGGGCGCCTGGGTGCTGGCGGTGGGCTGGTTCGGCTTCAACGTCATGAGCGCGCAGACGGTCGACAAGGTCAGCGGCCTGGTGGCGATCAACTCGCTGATGGCAATGGCCGGCGGCACGCTGGCGGCCTGGGCGGCCGGACGCAACGACCCGGGCTTTGCCTACAACGGCCCGCTGGCCGGGCTGGTGGCGGTATGCGCGGGCTCGGACCTGATGCACCCGCTCGGCGCGCTGATCACCGGCGCGGTGGCCGGCGCGCTCTTTGTCTATATGTTCACGCTGGCGCAGAACAAATGGCATATCGATGACGTGCTCGGCGTGTGGCCGCTGCACGGGCTGTGCGGCGCCTGGGGCGGCATTGCCGCGGGCATCTTCGGGGCCAGGGCGCTGGGCGGGCTGGGCGGCGTGACGCTGGGCGCGCAGGCGATCGGCACCGTGCTTGGCATCGTGGTGGCGCTGGCCGGCGGCACCCTGGTATATGGCGCGCTGAAGAAGCTGGTGGGCATCCGGCTCGATGCCGAAGGCGAATTCAATGGGGCGGACCTGACCTTGCACCGGATTTCGGCAACGCCGGAACGGGAAACCAACTGGTAATGGCGTTCGGGCCGTCCTGATTTAAATAGACAAGCTGCGCAAAGCGGCTTGTCTTAACAATAATTTGCTTGCACTTCCGGTACGGCGTCTCAATAATTGCCGTGCCCATGTATTGCGCCGCAACAGCGCGCAGGGCTAGCACACAGCTGCCGGCTGAATCGGGGGATGTTGTGCCGGCGGCCGGCCGGACACCAACATGAAAGGAATACGCCGATGGATGCCACTACCTTCGATAACCTCAAGGCCCTGGTTGTCACCTATGCGACGGAATTCGGGGTCAAGATCCTGGCGGCCCTTGCCTTCTGGGTCATCGGCCGCTGGCTGATCCACTTTGTCGTGCGTATGGTGCAGAACGCGCTCGACAAGCAGAAGGTCGATCCCACGCTGCTGCGCTATGTCGGCTCGATCGTCACTGTGACGCTGAACGTGGTGCTGGTGATCGGCATCCTCGGATACTTCGGCATCCAGACCACGACCTTTGCCGCACTGATCGCCGCCGCTGGCGTGGCCATCGGCATGGCCTGGTCGGGGTTGATGGCGAACTTCGCTGCCGGTGCGTTCCTGGTGGTGCTGCGCCCGTTCAAGGTGGGAGACTTCGTGACGATCGGCGGCGTGACCGGCACGGTGCGCGAGATCGGCCTGTTCGCGACCTCGCTCGACACACCAGACAATGTGCAGACCGTGGTCGGCAACAACAAGATCTTCAGCGATACCATCCAGAACTTCACGGCCAACCCGTACCGGCGCGTGGAACTGAAAGCCCAGCTTGCCGGCAGCACCGACACTGCCCATGCGGCAGCGCTGCTGAAGGCCCGCATCGCCGAGATCCCCAACGTGCTGGCCGAGCCCCCGGTCGATGTCGAGATCCTGGAGTTCACACTGGTCGGCCCGGTGCTGGCGGTGCGTCCGCACTGCCACAACGACCACTACTGGCAAGTCTATTTCGATACCAACCGCATCATCCGCGAGAGCTTCGGCCAGGCCGGCTATGCCGCACCGATGCCAGCGCAGATGGTGGTGGTGCAACAAGCGGCTGTCGAGCAGCAGGCCGCCGCTGCGCAACAGGCCGCCTGACGACGGCTCGCAGCCGGTATTAGCGGGGGCGCCCGTAGTAGCGCATCAGCACCGCGCCCGCGCCGCAGGCCGCCATCACCACGCCCAGCGGCAGCGCGGTGCCGTCGCGCCAAAAGCTGACGGCCGCGCCGCCCAGCGTCCCGAGTGAAAACTGCAGCGTGCCCATCAGCGCCGAAGCCGTGCCGGCGCGATGGCCCTGATGGGCGAGCGCCAGTGCCGACGCATTCGGCGATACGCAGCCGAGCGCGCCGATAAAGACGAAAAAGCCCGCCAGCAGCACCGGCAGCACCGCCACGCCTGCAAGCGCGGCAACAGCCAGCCCCAGGCCCGCTGCACAGGCCGCCAGCAGCGCGCCCCCGAGCACCTGATCGAGCGAGCGGCCGCGCACCAGCCTGGCGTTGAGCTGCGACATCGTGATCAGGCCCAGCGCATTGGCGCCGAACACAAAGCCGTAGTGCGACGGCGCAATGCCGTGCAGCTCGATCAGCACGAACGGCGAGCCGGAGATATACGCGAACATGCCCGCCGAGCCGAAACCCGCAGACAGCGAGTAGCCGAGGAACTCGCGATCCCGCAGCAGCTCGGCGTAGCTTTTCGCCACCGTGCCGAGCCGCAGCGGCGCCGCATGGCGCCGGTCCAGCGATTCCTCCATGCGCAGGTGGACCAGCAGCAGGATCAGCATCCCTGCCACCGCCAGCACCCAGAAGATCGCGCGCCAGCCCGACACCGAGAGAATGGCGCCGCCGACGATCGGTGCCAGGATTGGCGCAACCCCCATCACCAGCATCAGCGACGAGAAGGCGCGCGCCGACTCATGCGCCTCAAGCCGGTCGCGGATCACCGCGCGTGCCATCACCATGCCGGCGCAGCCGCCCAGCGCCTGCAGGAAGCGCCACAGCATCAGCGACTCCACGCTGCGTGCCAGCGCGCAACCCACCGCGGCGGCCACGTAGAGGCCCAAGCCGACATAGAGCGGCGGCTTGCGCCCGAAGCGGTCGCTGAACGGCCCATAGAAGGCCTGCCCCAGCGCCAGCCCCACCAGGAATGTGCCGAGGGTCAGCTGCACCTGGCCGATGTCCACGCCGAGATCGCCGGCCAGGGACGGAAAACTCGGCAGGTACATGTCGATCGACAACGGCGCGATCGCCATCAGCGAGCCGCAGATCAGCAGCCAGGCAGGAAAGCGCGCGGCCGAGGCAGCGCTGGTGGAATGGGGCATGGAATGTATCCGGGGGAACGGCGCTGTCACGCACGGCCAGCCTGCTTGCGCCGCGGCCCGCGCCTGCAACCCGTGAAAAGACGCAATTGTTGCACAGCATAACGAAGGCGGTACGGCACTGGCGTGCAGGGTTTTGAAACAGTCGTTCAGAAAAACTGCCCTGCCAAGGTCGGGTTCGATGGTGCTGGCGAAGTTGGCGCTATTGGTGAATAGTGGTGTCAGGTACTTTGCGATCACGGCAGCGCGAATCCGGCGCTGCAGATGCCCGTGCCGGGTGGCGCGGCTTTCACCTGCGGCAAGGTGGAGGGTACAATGCCAGCCTGTCGGCGCAAGCCACACCGTCGGCCACGCAGAGACGGACGACAGTATCGGTCCCGGCAACGTTAGCCTGCATGAGAATACGACACACGCCGCTTCCCGCTTCGCTAGGCCCGGCCGCACTCGCGGCCGTGCTGATGCTGCCGCTGCCCCTGCCGGCCAAGGCCGCGCCGGCGCAGGTGCGCACTGTCGCCACCTCGGTGCCAGCCCCTGTGATCGATGAAGCCGACCCGCTGTCACGCATGCTCAAGGGCGCTGCCACCGGCCAGAACACCGGCGCCGCCGGCGTGCCAGAATTGCTGCGCAACACCACGCGGCCCGACAACGTGCTGGCACGCGCCTGCCGCCAGCTCAACGACGCCCTGCCGATCGAAATCGACGGCGAAACGCGGCTGCGCCGCTGCCAGTCGATCCCCGGCAAGCATGTGCTGTTCCAGTTGGAGCTCACCAACTACCGCGGGCCGATGCTGGACCTGGCCAGCTTCGAGGTCAACTACGCCGCGCCCCTGCAGCGCAATATCTGCGCCAACCGCGACGTCGAGATCCTGACCAAGCTTGGCATCAGCCTGATGTTCCGCTACATGACGCGCAAGGACCGTGGCGAGCGCCGCATCGGCGATGTCTACATCAACGCGCCCATCTGCACGGCGGCGCTGCGCTAGCCAATACAAACAAGAATCGATTGCAACTGATGCGGGACGGCATGCCGCCCGCCCAAAAGAAAGACGGCCCGCAGATGCGGGCCGTTCTCGTTTGGGGCAGTCCCGCTCAGGCAGCGCGCGGGCGCAGCGGCAGCACGTTGGCCGCACGCCGCACCAGGATGCGCGTGTCCTTCCAGCCGGCATCGGCCAGCGGCGAGCCCCACACCAGTTCATGCAGGCGTGCCAGTGCAAACGGATTGCCCAACAGCACATGCTTCTGCGCGGGGGTCAGCGCGCGCGGGCCATGCGTGAGCGCATGCTCGACCAGGGCCTCATGGCGCTTACGTGCCGATTCCGGCTGCACCACGCGCGGCGTGGCGGTCGCGCACATCAGCGCATTGGTGACCGGGTCCACCACGGCGTCGACAAAGTCAGGCGTTTCGGCCGCGGCTTCGACGTGCTGCTGCGTCTCGACGATCTCGCGCGGTACCTGCGTCTCCTCCGGGATCATGAAGAGGCCCGCATTGCGCGAGGCACGCCCGAACGAAACCCGCGACAGCATCACCGACAACGGGATCGACAGCGCCAGCGAGCCCACGATCGGCAACAGCCACAGCACGTAGGACGGGTTCAGCCAGTACACCAAACCACCCCAAGCCAGGCCCAGCGCAGTGTGCCAGCCGTGGCGGCGGAATGCTTCGCCCCAAGTGGTCTCGGCGTCTTCACGCGGCGGCGACTTCCACGAGATGCCCCACCCGCTGTACGCGGCGATCACGAACTTGGTGTGGAACAGCATGCGCGTGGGCGCCAGCAGCGCGGACAGCATCACCTCGATCAGCATGCTGGCAATCAGCTGCACCGCCCCGCCATAACGCCGCGCCTGCTTCATCAGCAGCACCACGCTGGCGAGCTTGGGCAGGAACAGCAGCGTCGCGGTGGCGGAGAACAGTGCGAGCGCCTTTTCGGGATGCCACTCGGGCCAGGTCGGGAACAACTGATATTGCTGCGTGAAGTACTCCGGCGGCACCAGCGCGTGCTTGGCCAGCATCGCCGTGGACAGCAGCAGGAACAGCAGCCACAGCGGCGCCGACAGGTAGGCCATGATGCCGGTCAGGAACACCGCGCGGTGCACCACGTGGAAGCCCTGCTTGAGCCACAGCCTGAAGTTCATCAGGTTGCCCTGGCACCAGCGGCGGTCGCGCTTGACCTCGTCCAGCAGGTTGGGCGGCAGCTCTTCGTACGAGCCTTCCAGGTCATAGGCAATCCACACGCCCCAGCCGGCACGGCGCATCAGCGCGGCTTCGACAAAGTCGTGCGACAGGATCTCGCCCGACAGCGGGCCGCGGCCGGGCAGCGGCGCCAGCGCGCAGTGCTCGATGAACGGATGCACGCGGATGATGGCGTTATGGCCCCAGTAGTGCGACTCACCCAGCTGCCAGTAATGCAGGCCGGCCGTGAACAGCGGCCCGTACACGCGCGTGGCGAACTGCTGCACGCGCGCGTAGAGGGTCTCGCGGCCCACTGCCAGGGGTGCGGACTGGATGATGCCCGCACCGGGGTTGGCTTCCATCAGCCGCACCAGCGTGGCCAGGCAGTCGCCGCTCATCACGCTGTCGGCATCGAGCACCACCATGTAGCGGTACTTGCTGCCCCAGCGGCGGCAGAAGTCGGCCACGTTGCCGGTCTTGCGCTTCACGCGGTGGCGGCGCCAGCGGTAGAAGATGCGGCCGAAGCCGCCGACGGCGCGGCACAACTCCATCCACGCGTCATGCTCGGCGGTGCGCAGGTCCGGATTGCCGCTGTCCGACAGCACGATGAAATCGAAGTTGGACAGGTGGCTGGTGCGCGCCAGCGATTCATAGGTGGCGCGCAACCCCGCGAACACGCGCGTCACGTCCTCATTGCAGATCGGCATGATGATCGCGGTGCGCGCCTCGGGCGCTATCGGCCCGTCGGGCGCGGCCGAGCGCGAGATCAGGTGGCGGTCGCCGTCCTTGGCCAGCACCAGGAAGCCCATCATTGCCGTCCAGAAGCCGGCCGACACCCATGAGAACAGGACGGCGAACAGCACCAGGATGGCGATCTCGAGCGGATCGGCGCCGTGGTACGGCAGCACATTGCTCATGAAGTACGTGGCCAGCACGGTCTGGATCACCACCAGGCCCAGCAGGAACCAGCGGCGGTGCGAGCCGGCCGGATGCCATTTGCCTTCGGCATCGGGACCGTCATGCAGCGTGTCCCACGTCTCGGGCACGGGCGGACGGCCCAGCATGCGGCGCCAGGTATTGCGCAGCCAGCCGGTGACGATATGCGGCGGCCACTGGCGCGGCACCATCGAACTGCGCTCGGGCTCGGGGCCGGTGTCGACCTTCACGGTGCCGTCTTCGCGCCGCTGCAGCAGCGGCGCGCCATCCACCTGGGGATTGCCATATGCCATCGTGAAACGCCGGCCGACGGAGGCGTAGGCACTACCGCCTTGCGCGGGCGGCGTGTCCTTGGCCGCCAGGCGCGACTGCAGGCGCGTGATCGCGTCCTGCGCATCGCGGCCGTCAGCGGTAACCGCGATCACGGGGGCAACGGATGCCACGGGGGTGACCGGTGCGACCGGCGTCGCGGCGCCGTCCGCCAGCAGCTCGCTGCGCACTTCAGGCGATACCGGCAAGCGGTCGACATAGCGCTCGCATGCCGCCGCCTGGGCCGGTCGCTGCTTTAGCCTGGGGGTAAGATGTAGCTCCACGTCTCGGATAGGGTTGTATTGCCGTTGCGAAGATAGCCGCGCAACTCTACCGGCTTGGTTTCGTCCTTGCGGCGCATCACCATGGTCATGCGCCAGCCGCCGGTCGCCTCATTGCGCTGCACCGACGTCTTCAGCAGCTCACCGTTGGCATCGGCCGAAACCACCGGGTCGATGCGCACGTTCGCCGGCAGCTTGCCGAAGGCCGGGCCTTCGAAGTCCACCACCAGCGAAAAGCTCGTGTCTTCCTTGTTGCGGGTCTGGCCCTGCCCCAAGCGGGTCTGGGTCACCCACGACAGCGGCGGCTGTTGTTCGCCGTCCTTCTGCCACAGCAGCCGGTACTCATAGTCGAAGGGTTGCTTCGGCTTGGGCGGGTTGTCCGGCACCCAGTACGCGACGATGTTGTCGTTGGTCTCGTCCGGCGTCGGGATCAGCACCAGCTCTACCCGGCCCGAGCCCCAGTTGCCGCGCGGCTGCACCCAGCCACTGGGCCGGCGCTCATACCACGAGCCGATCTCCTGGTAGCTGTTGAAGGTGCGGTCGCGCTGCATCAGCCCGAAGCCCTGCGGATTGGTCGCCGCGAACGAGGTGACCAGCAAGCGCTTGGGATTGACCAGCGGGCGCCAGACCCATTCGCCGGTGCCCAGGTGGATCGACAGCCCGTCAGAGTCATGCACCTCGGGGCGGAAATCCTGTGCCGGCGACGGCTGGTTCTCGCCGAACAGGAACATGCTGGTCAGCGGCGCCAGGCCCAGCTTGGTCACGTTCTCGCGCAGATAGAGGCGCGACTTGACCTCCATCGCGGTCTCGGCGCCGGGCTTGATGGTGAAACGGTACGCGCCGCTCATGCGGCGCGAATCCATCAGCGCGTAGATCGTGATCTCCTTGGCATTGGGGCCGGGGCGCTCGATCCAGTATTCAACAAAGCGCGGGAACTCCTCGCCCGAATTGAGCGCGGTGTCTACCGCCAGGCCGCGTGCCGACAAGCCGTACCACTGGTCCTTGCCCAGCGCGCGGAAGTAGCTTGCGCCCAGGAACGACGCCAGTTCATCCTTGCGCTTGCCCTGGTTCAGCGGATACAGGATGCGGAAGCCTGCGAAGCCCAGGCCCTTGAGCTTGCCGGCATCGACCTTGTGCGGGCCGTAGTTGAACGCGGACGGGTCGAAGCGGAATTCACGCACGCTGTTGCCCACCACTTCATGGATGCGCACGGGCTGGTCGAACACCATGCCCTCGTGGAAGAACGACAGCTCGAACGGCGCGCGCGTGCCGCGCCAGGCAAAGCGCTCGGGCTTGTATTCGATCTCGCGGTAGCGCTCGTACGACAGCTCGCGCAACTCGCGCGGCAGGTTCTGCGGCGGCGCCTTGTAGGGCGAGGCTGCCAGCTGGCGCGCGCGCGCCGCCACGGTGTCGAAATCGAACGCATGGGCTGCCATGGCACACAGCGCCAGCGCGCTGCCACCAAGCCAGGCTGCGATCCGCACACCCGCCCGCGCCGCGCGGCGGCGGGCCCCCGGCCCGGCAGCGGGCAAGGTAAGAGTAACGGACAGGCGTGGCGTGGCGATCTGTGACATGTATGCCAGGGTAAGCGGATGAATCGGGGTGACCGGCATCGGCGGTCGGAACGAAGGACGACTCAGCAAGAGACGGGCCCGGCGCCGAGTGGCGAGGCCCGGACACGAGGCAGACGGCCCGCGGGGCACTGTGTCCGGTTTGTTGCGATGCGCAATAAACCATAACAATTCGAGACGCAAAAGTCACGTTTCGATCACGCAAGGTTTGAAACAAAATGTTGGCCAGGTTGCCCGAAAGCCGCTCCGGACAAGGCATTGCGGGCGCCGGGGTCACACGGCCGCAAGCCCCGGCGAGGCCAACGCCTGCCGGCTGCGAGAATCTGGTGAAAGTCGGGGCCAGCCGGCAGCCGGCCCTTTTAATACGGTGTTACTTTTTAGCCCCTTCGCTGTACGGATCGAACTTGCCGCTCTTGGCGCCTTCGGAATACGGATCGAACTTCCCGCTCTTCATGCCACCCTGGCTATATGAGTCGAAGGACTTCTGCGCGCCGCCCTGGATCGGCTCCATCTGGTCAGGGCGGGCACCCGGGTTCAGCGAAGTCACGTTGTCGCTTTTTGCGCCATCCGAGTACGGGCTGAATTTGTCCTGCTTGGCGCCATCGGAGTAGGGACTGAACTGGTCTTGCTTGGCGCCGTCGGTGTAGGGATTGAATTTGTCGGCCTTGCCCGTGGTCTGGGCGTGCAGCGTGCCGAATGCGCAGGCCAGGGCCAGGCCGATGGTCAGATAGCTCAGCTTCATGGGATCTCCTCTCGCAGGGGGAAAGGCGCTTGCCTTGCAAAGCGCACGGCAGGCGCCGCTGCCGGCCGACGCGAAGCGCGGGGGCAACAATCAACGCTAGGTCAGCGGCTGGCACGTGTCAACCGCACCGCAGCGCTGCTGCGGCGCTGCATTGCGCTTACAATGCCACCCAAACGCCACCACGAAGCCACAAGGAATCGTCATGCTGCCTCGGCCATCCGACCCTACCGCCAGCCCTGTCCGCCCTGCCCTGCGCGCCGCCGTCACTGGCGCGCTTGGCGCCGCCCTGCTGTTTGCCGCTGCGGCACCGGCGCAGGCGTACTTCGACAATTACCTGAGCGGCACCATCATCGGCACGCTCAATGACAAGGAAGGCGCGTCGCTGGCAAAGTCAGTGCGCACGGCACTGAACGATACGGCCGACGGCAAGACCGTTGAATGGACGTTCCCCGCGGCGGGGCGGCGCCAGCAGATCGACGGCACCATCACGCCGACCGAAAGCAAGACCGACAAGGGCCAGCCCTGCCGGCGCCTGAAGTCCGACCTCAAGCGCGGCAGCGCTGAAGAGCACTGGAGCGGCTGGTTCTGCAAGCAGTCCAACGGGCAATGGAAGTCGCGCCACGTGGCTGACTAAGCGGCGCTGAGCGCTCGCGCCGCCGGCGTTCATGCCGCGCGCGACGGCGCGCGATGCGGCCGCGCCGCCGGATCGACCTGCGGCGATCCGGGTTCCTCGTACCACCTGGTCCCGGGCACGTAGACGGTCTTGTCCGGCTGCGCCATGAAATGCGGCGACATGATCTGCACGCCGTGGGTGTTGAACTGGTCCTGGATCGCCGCGTGCAGGGCCGACAGCGCGTAGAAGCGATTGCGCGGATGGTCCAGCGCGCAGAACAGCTCGTACTCGACGTAGAAGTCGGACAGCCCCCGCTGCAGCACGAATGACGTCGGCGACGGCGCAATATGCGCCGCCTCGGCCGCGGCTGCCAGCAGCATCGCATGAACCTGCCGCCAGGGCGTGTCGTAGCCGATCGTGACCGAAGTCGAGATCAGCGCAGCCTGCCAGCCTTCCTGCACGCGGGGATCACGCACGCTGCCGTGCCGGGTGTAGTTATGGATGGCACTGCCGACCACCACCGCGTTGGGCAGCGTCACCTCTTCATTGCGCAGGTTGATCACCTTCACCGACAGCGCATCCAGCGAGGCCACGGTGCCCACCGTATCGCCGATGCACACCATGTCGCCACGCCGCAGCGCACGCGAATACACCACCACCATGCCGCTCATCAGCTGGTTGACCACATTGGCCGATCCCAGCGTCACCATGAAGCCGAGCAGCACCGACAGCCCCTTGAAGACATCGCTGTCCGAGCCCGGGATGTAGGGGTAGGCAAAGGTGAAGCCCAGCGCCCAGATCACCACCGCCGCCAGCCGCCGCGTGGCGCCCGCGGTTTCCGGATGCATGCCGGGCACCGTGATCTGGCCCTTCTGCACCGCCTTGAAGATATTCGACACCAGCCGCTGCACCGCGCGGGTAATCAGCACGATCACCGCCACCGTGACCAGGCCCGGCACCGACGACACCATCGACAGCGCGATCTGCGACAGCAAGCCGACGATAAAGGCGCCCATGCGATCGCCCATGGGCTGGGTCAGCGGAAACAGCTCGAGCGCAAACTCCAGCCAGGCAAAGGCCAGCACCAGCACCAGCCCGATCGCCAGGATCTGCACGATGCGGGCAACCAGCTGGTAGAGCGCGCCGGTCCAGTCGAACTGGCCGCCGACGCGCTGCGCCAGGTGCCGCTCCAGTGCCACCTGCAGGCGAGCGCGCAGGGCCACGCCGGCTCGCGCCACGCCCCATGTCAGCGCGGCCAGCACGGCCAGGCCAAGCAGGCTCAGCGCGGCACCGCGCAGCAGGTTGGGCCAGTGCAGGTGCGCGCGCCGCGCGGCAATGGCCTGGCGCAGGCCCGCCGCGGTCCGCGTTGCGGCAGCCTCAAGCGTAAGGTGATCCTCCGGGGAAAGGTCTTGCGAGGTCAGCGCGAACAAGAGCCGGTCGCCCAGCCGGAAGGCGACCATCGGCGCGTCGCCGAACGTGCCGCTGACCTGTCCGAGCGGCAGTGCCAGTTCGCTTTCCGTCAGGTCGTCGAACACCAGTTTCGCGCGCGAGACGCGCATGGCCGGGGTGGCACCCGCGATCTCGGCGCGCATGGTGGCGATGGGCCGGTCCATCAGGCGCAGCTCGACGGCAGCCCCGCTGCGCACGGCAATCGGAGCCTGCACGGCCGCGGGATCGGACGCCGGCGCAGCCAGGCTGGCTTGCATCCACAGCGCGCCTATCACCCAGCCCAGTCCCGCCATCCAGAATGCCGTCAATCGCCGCCACCGCCGCCACACCGCTAGCGTTGCCATAAGACCGCTCCCGTCCAAGTTCGCATGCGCCGGCGCGAGGGCTGCACGCCCTGTCCGGCACGATGCCCGCAAGCATAGCGTGCGGCGGCGCAGGCGCAAAGCCGGCGCGGCGGCAGCCGCCTGCGGCAGCGGACGAAAAAAAGGGAGGCCGAAGCCTCCTGTTGCGATCCGCCCGGACATGCCCTGCTCTATCCCCCCGGAAGACACGCAACGCGTGCCGCGGGGCTGTCCTGCGCACGGCGGGTCCGCGCCATGCAGGCGCGGCCGGCCATTATCTGCGTGGCGGCATGGCAGTCACGGGCGCAGCCTGCATCCCCGCTTGCCGGGGAGCCGTGCGCCCGCCGCCATCATCAGCGCGCTCAGGCGCCTTTGTTCTTGGTCGGATCCTTGGCCGCAGGCGCGTGGCTCTTCTTCTTGCTGCTGGTCTTCTTGGCCTTGGCCTTGCTGCTGTCTGCCTTGGCCGGCGCGGCCTTGTCAGTCGACGCTGCCGCCGGCGTGGCCGGGGTGGCAGGCGTCGCCGGAGTCGCCGGCGTCTGCGCCATCGCGCCCGCACCGAACATTGCCATCGACAGCATGACGATCCATTTCTTCATTTCCGTCTCCTCGTTTGCCCTGCAGGTAGGTATGGCAGGGATCCCTGCCATGACTGACGCTTTTGGCTCGCGCCCTGTCACCAGCATCAACGAGGAAGGTTTGCGCGCCGTTGACCGGGACAAACCCTGATAGGAAGCTGGATAGGGAGCCGTGGATCGCCGCTCGCCGCCAGGCTTACCTGCACAGCTTGCGCAGCAACTCCCCGGCAATCGTGCCGGGGCCGGCGACCTGGAAGGTGCCGTACTGCGGCGCGCGGATCGTATAGAGCGAGTCGCCGCGCGCAAAGCGCTTGCTGTAGAGCGTCTGCTCGACCACGGCGAACATGGACGTGGCGCAGTTCAGCACCATGCGCTTGAGCGACGAGCGGATCGGCTCGCCGCTGGCGGTGCGGATCACGCCCGACGGCGAATTCCGCATCACCACCACGCCGACTTCGGTGCCCTGGCGGCGCACCGCGGACTGGTCGAAATACGAAATCACGCCATTGGCACCCATCAGGGGAAGCCATCGTTGCGGATCGGGGGCGGCGGGATCGGGGGCCGCGACCAGCCGGCAGCCTTCCCTGGGCGTGGACCGGAACACAGTGCCGGTGCCAGCGACCTGGCACTCGTACAGGCCAGCGGCTGCAGCCGAGCGGGTGGTGTTGGAGGGAACGGGAGACGGGGCCGGCGCGGCGCTGTCTTCGGCATGCGCCAGCGGTGCGGCCAGTCCGAGCAGGCAGCCAGCAAACGCGGCTGCGTGCCTAAAAATGCGGAACATCATGGAATTGCCCTCATATAGACGGGAAAAAGCGATCCGCATTGTCGCACAGGAAGCACGCATCCCGGCGCGTTTGCATGCCGGGGTGCGTGCAGGCGGCGACTTTTCAGTCGTGCAGGCGCCGCCAGGCCACCAGGTCCTCGATGGTCAGCACCGGCAACTGGTACATCTCGGCAAAGGCCAGCGCCTCCGGCCGGCGTGCCATGGTGCCATCCGGGTTCATCAGCTCGCACAGCACCGCGGCCGGCGACAGGCCCGCCATGCGGGCCAGGTCGACCGAGCCCTCGGTATGGCCGCGGCGCACCAGCACGCCGCCGTCGCGTGCCACCAGCGGAAACACATGGCCCGGGCTGACCACCGCATCGGTGCCCGCATCCCCGGCAATGGCAGCGCGGATGGTGGTGATGCGATCGGCGGCGCTGACGCCCGTGCTGACACCTTCGCGGGCCTCGATCGATACCGTGAAAGCGGTGCCGTACTGGCTGCGGTTGTGCTCGACCATCGGCCGCAGGCCGAGGCTGCGCACCTTGTCCTCGGTCAGGCACAAGCAGACGATGCCGCTGCATTCGCGGATCATCATCGCCATGTTGGCATTGGTCAGGCGCTCCGCGGCCAGGATCAGGTCGGCCTCGTTCTCGCGGTCGTCATCGTCGAGCAACACGACCGGACGGCCTTCGCGCATGGCGTCCAGCGCCTGCGCGATGCGCGCGGCCAGGGAACGGGGGTCGGCATCGGCGGCAAGATCCGCGGACACCTCGGGTGCAACAGCTTCGGTGGAAAGGCTAGACATGAAACGCTCCTTGTTCAGCATCAATGGGCGTTTCAGGGGAAGGATCAACGGAGTTGCAGCGCCGCACGCCGCGCCTGAAGCGCGCGCACGAACAGCCGCGCCCTGCGCGCGGCGCAAGGCAACAGCGAACCGCAAGGCCGGCAAGGCGCCGGGCCACGCGGGCAAACTCCGTCCATCTTCTTTCATCCGGACTATGACCGTCGGCCCTGGCCTCTCACCAGGTCTGCTGACCTCGCACGGGAATGCGAGCGCTCGCGGGCTCGCCGGACACGCACTGCGCGCCGCGGCATACCGCCGGTGGGGACTTTCACCCCGCCCTGAAGACGTAACGAACCGGCGCGGGCTTGCAGCCGGCGCCGGCCCGCGAATGGTAGCACGATTGCTATTTTTTTCATTGTCCCGACGCACAGCGCCGGACGGGCGCTCGCCCACGCTTGAACATATCCGACCATCGCAACGTGGCCTCCCGTGTACTACAAATAAGGCAGGAAGGCAGCGCATGTGCAAGCGGGCGCCCGCCGTGGCGGCCGGCTCATGCCTTACCGGACAACAACGCAGCACCTCTTCATCCGTGCTCCCCATGCGCCGACACGAACAAGAAGCCAGACAAGACCGCCGTGTGAGTTGTTCCTCCTTCCATCCGCCCCCGCCCTGGCGGCCTGCGTGGCAACAACGGGTGCGCCGCACCGTCGCCGCGGGCCTGCTGGCCCTGCCCTTGTGCCTGGCAGCGACGGCACGCGCCGCGCCTGCCGTGCAGCTTGGCTACGGCTTCGACGATGGCCACGACGTGCAGAAGGCGGAGGTCGCCATGTTGTGGGATTCGGGCTTTGCGTGGGGCAATCCGCAAGGCTGGCAGGTCGACCTGCAATGGGAGGTCAACGTTGCGCGCTGGCGCAGCAGCAGCGACAACCAACCCAACGACCTATGGGAGTTTGGTGCCTCGCCGGTGGTGCGGATCGCATGGTGGCGCCACACCTGGGTGCCCTTCCTCGAGCTGTCGGTCGGGCCGCGCCTGCTGACCAGCACGCACACCTCGGCCAACCACGACATTTCCACCGCCTTCCAGTTCTCGGAGTACGCCGGGATCGGCTTGACGGTGGGCAAGGACCGGCGCTTTACCGCGGGCTACCGCTTCCAGCACCTGTCCAATGGCGGCATCAAGGACCCCAATCCCGGCACCACCTTCCACGTCATTTACCTGCGCTACCGCTTCTGACGGCGGCCGCTGCAGCCCCGGCCTGCGCTTCAAACAGGGTGCGGGTGGCATCGTCAGCCGGGAAGAAGCACTCGATGCGCAGCTCCTGCAGCGTGATGTCCTGTGGAATGCCGAGCGTGGTCAGGGTCGAAAACAGCGACGCACGGAACGCGCCCGCATGCAGCACCACCGGCAGCAATGGCGCCGGCGGGCCATCGCTGCCGTCGTCCTCGGGCAGCAGCGCGCCGCCCGGCCCCACCATGTCAGGATGCCAGGCGGCGATGCGCCCGAAGATCTCGCGCGCGGTCTGGTCGTGGGCCTGCACCTGCAGCTCCTGCCACACGCGCCGCAACAGGTAGCGCCCGACCTGGCGCGCGTTCTCGATCACCGGCCACAGGCCCTCCGGATCAAACACGGTCAGCATCAGGTTGACCCTGTGGCTGTTTTCCGCGAGCGATGCCGGCGCGCGCCCGCCCAGCAGGGTCTCGAGCATGCGCCGGTAGGCCGGGTTGGCATCCACCAAGTTCCAGAAACGGTCCAGCACCACGGCGGGGTACGGCTCCTGCTTGGCCAGGATCAGCGCGATCGCCTGCTGCACCATCTGCAGCGGCGGCGAAGCCAGCGCGTGTTCGCTGTAGGCCGGGGCAAAGCCGCTGGCCAGCAGCAGCCGGTTGCGCTGGCGCAGCGGCACGCCCAGGCGCTCGGCCAGCGCCAGCACCATTTCACGGCTGGGGCGGGCGCGGCCGGATTCCAGGAAGGAGATGTGGCGCTGCGACACCCCGGCGGCCAGCGACAGCGCCAGCTGGCTGTAGCCGCGCTTGCTGCGCCAGTAGCGCAGCAGGCCGGGGAAGTCGAGGGTGGCCTCGGAGGCTGGGGTCAGCGTGTCCATGGCATGCATTACAGCATGCACCACGGCGTATGACCATTACCTTGCAGGTAATGGCTCCAATTCAGTCACCGCCTGCGGAGCGCCGGGCACCGCCGCGCGCACCGCGTCGATCAGCAGGCGCATGGCCGGCGTCGCGGCGCGCCGCCGGCGCAGCACAATCCCATAGGGTACCAACCGCCCGCGCATCGCCACCGGCAGGACCGCCAGCGCACCCAGGGCGACGAAGTACTCCGCGATGGCGCCCGGCACGACGGCAATGCGGTCGCTGTCCGCCAGCAGCGGCAGCGTGCCCATGATCGACGAGGTCTCGATGATGTCTTCCGGCAGCGGCACGCGGTTGTCGCGGAAGGTCTGGTCGATGATCTGCCACATCGGCACCGCCGCCGGCGGGATGATCCAGGGATAGCCGGCCAGGGAAGCCAGCTTGACGCCGCGCTTGCCCGCCTGCGGATGGCCGGCGCGCGCCACGATGGCCAGCGACTCTTCGAACAGTGGCTCGAAGTCGAGATCGTCGGCCACCGTGCCTTCGGGAATGCGTCCGATCACCACGTCCAGCGCATCCTGCCGCAGCGCCTGTACCAGTACGTCGCTGGTATCGACCTGCATCACGATATGCAAACGCGGATAGCGCGCCTTGAGCGCGTTGATGACGCCCGACAGCACCGAAGGCACAGGGGCCAGGATCGAGCCGAGCCGCACCTTGCCCACCTCGCCCGCGGCGATGGCGGCAAATTCATCGTGCAGGGCATCCAGGTCGGCCAGCACCACGCGCGCATAGCGGATCAGCGCCTCGCCGAACACCGTCGGCTCGATGCCGCGCGCATGCCGCGTGAACAGCAACGTGCCGACCACGCTCTCGAGCTCGTGCAATGCCTTGGTGACGGCTGGCTGGGACAGCGCCATCTGTGTGGCGGCGCGCCGCAGCGAGCGGTGCTCGGCAAGGGCCAGGGCCAGGCGCAGATGCCGCATATGCAGGCGTTTACGCAGGGTGGCGGCACTGGAGAGGGTGGCTGGGAGGTCTGGCATGGTGGCCGGGCTGCGGCGAAGATAGGACTTATAGCATGCTTGTGCTTGCCGCTGGTTCTAGGCCAGCTCGGACGGCCTTGGAACATTGATCCGATAGAACCTGACCGCATTGCCAGCCAGCACCCGCTGCCTGGCCACAGGATCCGGCAGCGCCTCGCACACCGTGCCGAGGATCGTACCGAAGTCCGCGCTCAAGCCCGAGACCGGCAGGTTGCTGCCGAACATCGCCCGCTCATGCCCGAAAATCGCCAGCACCTCGCGCACGATGCGGCGGTTGCCCTGCGCATCCCAGCGCCCGCCGGCCAGCCCGAACTCCGACAGCTTGACCGACACATTGGCGCAGGCAGCCAGCGCCCCCATGCCGTCGCGCCAGCAAGCCAGGCCCTCCTCCGAGCGGTCCAGCGGCAGGCCCGCGTGATTGAGCGCGATCGGCACGCCCGGCAAGGCGGCCGCCACCCGCGCCGCCTCGCGCAAATGCCAGAACGGTACCCGCAGATCCCACGACAAGCCATGGCGTTCCAGCCGCGCCAGGTCATCCAGCCAGGCCTGGTCCTGCATCGACCCCGGCCGCCCTGCCACCGACTCGCCCGGCGCCGACGCCGTCAGCGGTTTGCACCGGATCCCCCTGACCCGCGCGAAACCGGCCTGGCGCGCCAGCAGCTCGGCGCATCCGGGAGTGCCGAACGGCGCGTAGGCCACCACCGCTGCAGCCAGGCCGGGCCGCCACGCTTCCTGGTGCAGCCATGCAGTTTCGTCGACGGCTTCGCGGCGGTCGCGTTCGGCCTCTACGTGCACGGTGGCCAGCACGGTGACGGCGCTGGTGTCATGCGCGTACTGCGCCTCAAGGTAATCGCTGCGCAGGGCCTGGTAATCGCCGAGAAAGAAGCTCTGCGGCCGGTATTCGTCCTGCAGCCAGGGATAGCGGCCGCGCCCGAGTTGCCACAAGTGGTGGTGAGCGTCGACGATGGCCAGGCCTGCGGGCAGCGCGGCAGTTGTTATCCCGCTCATCGGCACCGCCTCGGCAGCGTGGCGGCCAGGGCGCCGGCCAGCACCAGCGCGGCGACCAGCAGGTAGACACCGGCGCCCGCGCCGACGCGCTCGATCAGCACGCCCGCGGCATAGGGACCGCAGAATCCGCCCAGGTTGCCGAGCGCATTGATCACGCCGCGCGCCACGCCCGCGTGCTCGGCGGCCAGCAGCCGCGGCGGCAGAGTCCAGAACACGCCCGCGGCGGACTGCAGGAAGAAGCCGCTGCCAACCAGGAGGCCATAGGAGAGCCAGGTATTGTCGTGCCACCACACCGAACCGGCCAGGCAGGCGGCAAAACCCAGCAGCGGCCAGACCACGAAGACCTTGCGCCGGCCGGTGCGGTCGGACAGCGAGGAGATCGCAAGGATGCCGGCCATGGTGCCCAGGTAGGGCAGCACGGCCAGCATGCCGACCTGCCCCATGCCGCCTCCGGTCAGGCCCTTCAGGATGGTGGGTAGCCACAGCGTGTACCCGTAGATCCCCATCTGGTAGAGAAAATTGACCGCGATCAGGCGCCAGATCACGTCCTGCGACAGGATGTGAGCCAATACCGCCCGCGTGCCGGCCGCGCCCTGGCCCAAGTTCGCGCCAGCCGCCGCTGCCTGCTGCTCTTCCTCGCGCAGGCGGGCCAGCAGATAAGCCTTCTCTTCGGCAGAAATCCAGCGCGCCTGCTCCGGCCGGTCACAGGCCAGCTTCCACCACACGCCAAGGCAGGCCAGCGAAATCAGGCCTTCAACGATAAACAGCCAGCGCCAGTCGAGCGCCGCGATCACCAGCCCCGACAGCGGCGCGGTGATGATGCCGGCGATCGGCACGAACAGGATCACCAGGGCGTTGGCGCGTCCGCGTTCGTGGTCGGGAAACCAGTTGCCGACCATGGTCAGCACCACCGGCAGCATGCCCCCCTCGGCCACCCCGAGGGCAAAGCGCAGAATCAGCAGTTCCGTCTCGTTGCGCACCAGTCCGGTCAGCACGGAAATGACGGCCCAGGCCAGCATCGACCAGGCGATGAAATTGCGCCCGCTGCCGCGCACCGCCAGCTTGCCGCCGGGAATCTGCAGGAACAGATAGCCGACAAAGAAAATGCCGCCGGCCAGGCCGGCCATGCTGGCGCCGATACCGAGCGCATCGCCCATCCCGCCCGGCATCGCGAAGGCGATATTGACGCGATCCATGTACGAGACGATGCAGACCATCAGGATCGGCGGGATGATGCGCCACCAGCGCTGGGCTGGAATGCTGGGGGCACCGGTGAGTGGTGTCGCATCGATGGCGACGGACGTGCCGGCGCCGGCTTGGTCCAAGCCTTTCATACTCTGTCTCCGTATGGATTTCCGGGTATAAGCCGCTGGCATCTGCGCTGCCTTCGCGGCCTTGAACGCCCGCTGACTACCGCGGCGGCAAAGCCAGGATGGCAAGGCCGTCCGGTTCCTTGCCAGTAGTGAAGGCATGGCGCAGCGTCAGGCCAGGCAGGTCAAGCTGGCCGACGGTGTGGTCGTTGAGCGCGATATAGGCGCGGCTCGGGTCAGCCGGATGGAAGGCGAGCGCGATCGGCTTGGCGCCGGTGTCGACCCGGCCGGTTTCCGCGAGCGAGTCAGGGTCGAAAATGCGGATGCTGCGCTCGCCGTAGTTGAGTACGAACAGGCGGTCGTCCGGCGACCAGTAAATGCGGGTGGGGTCCTCGCCGGTCGGCACCGTGCGCACCGCTTCCATCGTGCGCGCGTCCAGCCGGGTAAGACTGTGATCGTCGCGACTGGCGACGTAGAGCGCCGCTTCGTCGCGGCTCAGGCAGCAGCCCTCGGGGCGCCTGCCAGCGTACGCGGCGCGCGGAGCGCGGGTGGCATCGTAGGGGTGAACCAGCGTCACGGTGTGCGACAGCAGGTTGGTCACGTAGGCCCGCTCGCCATCGGCCGACAACACGAACAGATGGCTCTTGACCCCGCCCGCCGGCACGGCGCGGTCCGGCACCGTGCGCTCCAGCGGCGCCTCGAACACCAGCAGCATATTGTCGCGCTCGCTTAGCGCGTAGACACGCCCTTGCCGGTCGATCTGCAGGCCGTGGATGCGGTGATAGGGCGAGCAATCCAGCCGTGCCCCGACCGCGCCGCGCATCAGGTCAACCGCGATTACCGCGGCGCCGCCATCGCCGGCGTGCGCGAAGGTCTGCACGCCATAGTGGCCGACGTAGCCGCGCAGGCGCTCGCGGTCCACCACGAATTCATGGGGATAATCAGGCAACTGCACGCTGAAGCGGCGCTCACCGCCATCCAGTTCGTAAGCGCTGAAGCTATGGCCGAATTTCTCCACCAGCACGGCCGTCCATTGGCTGTCCATTCTGTCTCCTTGTGATTCGCACGCCTGTAGGCTCCAGGCTTTTCGGAAGGCGGCACAGGTGCTGCCATGGACGAAAGTTTGGCGCAGCCAACGATAACTATCTATTGAATATTTGGTATCGAGCTATCTCCATTAGTTATCGCTACGTCAAGCGGAGGTGCCACCATCACCTGCGCCGCGGAACCGCCGAGCCGTCATGCGCGGATGGTATGCTTGGTGCTTTCAACTCACACGCATAGGGCGCGCACCCTGATGGAAATTGCCATACTGCTGGCGCTGATTCTGCTCAACGGCCTGTTCGCGATGTCCGAGATCGCACTGGTCACGGCCCGCAAGGCACGTCTGCAGCGCCAGATCGAGAACGGTGACCGCGGCGCGATTGCCGCGGTCCAGCTGGGCGAGGACCCCACGCGCTTCCTGTCCACGGTGCAGATCGGCATCACGTCGATCGGCGTGCTCAACGGCGTGGTCGGCGAATCCACGCTGGCGCAGCCGCTGGGCCTCTGGCTGCAAGGCTTCGGCTTGTCGCCGAACACCTCCGGCTATGTGGCGACCGCCATCGTGGTTGCCGGCCTGACCTATTTTTCCATCGTGCTGGGTGAACTGGTGCCCAAGCGCCTGGGCCAGATGGCCCCGGAAGCCATCGCACGGCTGGTGGCGCGCCCGATCGGCTGGCTGGCCGTGGCCTCCACCCCATTCGTCAAGCTGCTGTCCAGCTCCACGCGGCTGGTGCTGCGGCTGCTCGGCACCAAGGTCGACCGCGGCCCGGGCGTGACCGAGGAAGAAATCCACGCGCTGCTGGTCGAGGGCTCCGAAGCCGGCGTGATCGAGCAGCACGAGCACACCATGGTGCGCAACGTGTTCCGGCTGGACGACCGCCAGCTGGCATCGCTAATGGTGCCGCGCGGCGATGTCGTGTACCTGGACGTGGAAGAGACGCTGGATGAAAACCTGCTCCGCATCGAAGAATCCGACCACTCGCGCTTTCCGGTCGTGCGCGGCGGCATGCACGACATCATCGGCGTGNCGGCGTGGTCGGCGCGCGCCAGCTGCTGGCGCGCCGGCTGCGCGGCGAAGAAGCCGACCTGAAGGCCGCGGCGCAGCCGGCGGTGTTCGTGCCCGAGAGCGTGACCGGCATGGAACTGCTGGAAAATTTCCGCGGCTCCGGCGGCCAGATGGCCTTTGTCATCGACGAATACGGCGAAGTGCTGGGCCTGGTCACGCTGCAGGACCTGATCGAGGCCATCACCGGCGAATTCAAGGCCGACGCCGCCGGCGAGGAATGGGCGGTGCAGCGCGACGACGGCTCGTGGCTGCTCGACGGCCTGATCCCGATCCCGGAACTGAAGGACCGCATCGGCCTGCGCCAGGTGCCAGAGGAAGAAAAAGAGCGCTACCACACCCTGTCCGGCATGCTGCTCCTGCTGCTGGGCCGCCTGCCGCAGATCGCCGACAGCGTGCAATGGGGCGACTGGCGCTTCGAGATCGTCGACATGGACGGCAAGCGCATCGACAAGGTGTTGGCGTCGCGCCTGCCCCCGCAGGAAGGACCTGAGGAAGAGACCACCGGCTGATCAGGCCAGCCCACCCGCCGATGCCTGATTCCGGCAGTGGCGTCAATCCTGGATCACAGCCGATGACGGCCATATTGATCCATATCAAGTTGCAGGTTGCGACCAAGTCACCTTGGCGCAATTTGCAATGGTCTGCCCCTCCCCTTCGCTTATGATCGGCCTGTGCGGCCCGCATGCGGCCGTGGCAGGCATGGATCACCAAGGCCTGACGACAAGCGCCGGCGGCCGCCCCAGCGGCCAGCCGAACGACCAAATTTGCTACCGGGGAGACGCGGACATCGCAAAGCCATTAACCGGCTGTCCGCAAGACCATCCATGCATCCTGATGCCGATGACATCGCCGCGCCAGCGGCCGCGGGCGCGGGCACGATACAGCCTTCAGCCCTGGTGTCCGCGCTTGCGGCACGCCGCTCCGGCACCGGGCAGCCGGCGACCATCCTCTCGATCCGCCTGGACCGCTTTGCCAGCGCCTGCGAAACCCTGGGCCCCCGGCGCGCCGCCAGGCTGAAGGCCATCGTGCAGGCACGCATCGCCTGCCTGCTGCCGCCTGGCGCCATCATGCACTGGATGGCGCCGGCAGACCTGGTGGTCATTACCGCGCTGCCGGACGGCGTGCCCGACCCCGGCCCGGTGGCCAGCCGGCTGGCCGACGAGCTGTCCCGGCCGTTCGCGCTGGAGGGCTTCGAGCTGTTCATTTCGTCCAGCATCGGCGTGGCCACCGACCATCCGGATATCCCGGCTGAACGCAGCCTGCAGCAGGCCCTGGACGCGATGCTGCGGGTCGATCGACGGGGGGGCGACGGCCTGGCGCGCGCCGACAAGCCCACCGCGCCGCCGACCGCGCCCCTGCTGGCAGCCCTGCCCGACGCACTGGAGCGCGGCGAGCTGAGCCTGCAGCTGCAGCCGCGCGCCGACTTCGCCAGCGCCGTGGTCAGCGGCTACACCGTGCGGCTGCGCTGGCACCATGCGGCGCTGGGACGCGTGGCGCCGCAGGATTTCCTGCCGGCGGTGGAGTCGCTGGGGCTGGTCGGCCGGATTGGCAGCTGGCTGCTGGAAAGCGTGCTGCCACTGGTACGCGCCGCCGAAAACGTGGCCCCGCTGCAATTCACCCTGCTGGCTTCCAGCGCACAGCTGCACCGCCCGCAGATGGTGGAGGCACTGGCCCATGCCATCGACGCAGCCGGCATCGCGCCGGACCGCCTGTGCATCGAGGTGTCGGCCAGCGCCGTGCCGGCCGACCCCGACATCATTGCCCGCTTTGACGCGCTGCGCGGGCGCGGGCTGCAACTGGCACTGGGCGATTTCGACGACAGCCCGGGCTGCCGCCGCTTGCTGACGGCGCTGCACCCGGACAGCGTCACGCTGGACGCGCGCCGGCTGGGCCATGCACCCCGGGCCGGCGAATCCGCCAACCGTGCCGAGAGCCTGCGCGCCGCCTGCCGGCTGGCCCGGAGCGCCGGCGTGTCGGTCTGTGCCAAAGGGATCGAGACCCGCCAGCAGCTCGAGGCGGTGCGTGCCTGGGGCTGCCACAGCGTGCAGGGCTACCTGCTGGCGCAGCCGTTCCCCGCGACCTGGCTGCTCCAGACCCATGCGGCAATCCAGCAGCGCGCCCGGGAGTTGCTGGCGCCCCACGCCTGAGAACCGGCTGGCGTTGCGGGCCGTTGCACGATTTACAAATTGGCACATACCAGATGGCAAACCCGCTCACAGCAGCGGTAAAATCGGCGCAAATCCCTCAATCCCTGAATCTCTCGATTCTTAAAATCCTCAAAAGGAGCCCGGCGTGAAGAAAGGTTGGATCTGGTGCGTTTTGTTTGCCACCCTGTTGGCTGGCTGCAACACGATGGCGGGGCTCGGCCAGGACATTCAGCGCGGTGGCCAGAAGCTCGAAAGCTCGGCGGACCGTCACAAGTAAGCCGCCAGCCCCCCAAGTCTGATGCGGCCCGGACCGCGTCGATATGAAAACGGCACGCCGCATGGCGTGCCGTTTCTCTTTGCGCTGCCGCTGCTCAGCGCTTGTTGCGCAATGCCTTGGCCTGCTCGGCCAGTGTGCGGATGCGGCCCCAGTCGCCACTGGCGACGGCGTCCTTGGGCACCACCCACGAACCGCCCACGCACACCACGTTCGGCAGCGCCAGGTAGGTCGGCGCCAGCGCGGCGTCGATGCCGCCGGTCGGGCAGAAGCGCAGCTGCGGCAGCGGGCCGCCCAGCGACTTCAGCATCGGCACGCCGCCCGCGGCCTGCGCCGGGAAGAACTTGAGGAACGTGAAGCCGGCTTCCAGCGCCGCCATCGCCTCACTCGCGGTGGCCACGCCCGGCAGCAGCGAAATGCCCGCGCCCTGCGCGCCCTCGGCCAGCGCCGGGGTCAGGCCGGGCGAGACGGCAAACTGTGCGCCCGCATCGCGCACGGCGTGCAGCTGCTCAACGTTCAGCACCGTGCCGGCACCGACGCAGGCCTGCGGCAAGGCTGCCGCCACCGCCCTGATCGCCTCCAGCGCCACCGGCGTACGCAGCGTGATCTCAAGCAGCGGCAAGCCGCCGGTGACCAGTGCCTCGCTGACGTGCAGGGCCTCGTCGACCGAGTGGAACTCCAGCACCGGGATCACCGGTACATCGGCAAGGCGTTGAAGCAGCGGGGAAGTCTGGTTTTGCATGGCTGTCTCGAAATAGGAAGTGCAGAAGCAGGGTTTCAGGGAAGCAGGAGTTCAGGCCTACAGGGTCACGCGATCACCGACACCGACTGCGCCAGCCGGCCCAGCACGGTCTGGGCATCGGGGATCGGCGCCACCGCGCCATAGCCGGTGGTAGACAGCGCCGCGGCCACGTTGGCATAGCGCGCCGCCTCAAACGGATCGGCACCCGCGGCCAGGCGCGCGACAAAGCTGCCGCCGAAGCAATCGCCGGCCCCGGTGGCATCGACCGGCTTGACCGGATAAGGCGGCACCAGCGCGCGCGACTCGGGCGTGGCCACATAGGAGCCCTCTTCGCCCAGCTTCAGCGCGACCAGGCCGATGCCGCAGCCCAGCAGGTAGTCGACGATGGCGTCGCGGTCGTCCAGCCCGGTCAGCACGGTGATGTCATCCCAGCTGGGCAGGCACACGTCGGTCAGCATGAGGGCCTCGCGCATGATGCCGCGCGCGCGCGCCAGCGACCACAGCCGCAGCCGCAGGTTGGTGTCCAGCGTGACCTTGGTGCCGGCCTTGCGCGCATGCTCCATCGCGTCCAGCCCGGCATCGCAGGCGCTGGTGCTGATGGCCAGGCTGATGCCCGACAGGTGCAGGTAGCGCGCCGCGGCGATCGCGCCTAGCGGCAGATGCTCGTGCTGGTAGCGGCTGGCGGCAGAGCCTTCGCGCAGGTAGTCGAAGCGGTGGCCGTGGTTGTCGTGCGAGACAAAGTAGACCCCGGTAGGCGCGCTCGGGTCGATGCGCACGTGGCGGGTATCGACCCGCTCCTGCGTCCATAGCGCGCGCAGGCGCTCGCCGAAGGTGTCGGCGCCGACCGCGCAGATATAGCCGGTGCTGGCGCCCTGGCGCGCAGCGGCAATGCAGAAGTTGGAAGTGTCGCCGCCAAAGCCTTGCAGGTAGCGCGACGGATCGTCGGGCTGCTGGTTGAACTCCACCAGCGGTTCGCCGTAGGCCAGGATGTCGATGCTCATGGGGCTGCCTGCCTCAGAAGAAGGTTTGCACGATGTCGATCACGCGCATGTCGCGGTCCAGCACCGGGATATGGCGCCACTTGTCGAAAGTCAGGCACGGGTGCGAGATATCGAAGGCGATCATGTCGCCTACCTGCACGTCGTCGCCCGGCTTGACCTGCAGGTAGGCGTGCTGGTCCATCATGCCGGTGACTTCCCAGTGCGCGGGGACGTCCACCGGCGCCTCGGTGCCGGGCCGGTACAGGCGCGCCGGGATCGGCATGCCGGCGTCGAAGGCCGCATCGCGCTTGCCCATGCCGATGATGACGCGGTCCGGCTCGGGGATCGACTGCACATAGGCCCACAGCTGCAGCGCCGGCAGCAGGCCCTCGCGCATCTTCTGCGCGACCGGGTTGCTGGCCAGGATGCGCTGCTGCGCGGCGCGGTAGATGCCCACATCGTGCGTCAGGTAGCAGCCCGGACGCAGCACGATGTCGATCGGCGCGCCGATCTCGGTGCGCGCGAATTCCTCGGCCACCACGTCGTACCAGGCCGAGCCCGCGCCCGACATCACCACCGGGCTGCGGCCGAAGCGGCCTTCATGTGCCAGTTGCCGCGTCACCGCCACGGTGCGCTGCAGGAACTTGCGGATATCGGCTTCTTCCTTGAGCACGCCTTCATAGATCTCAACGCCGGCCAGCGACAGCGCCTGCGGCCAGCGCGCCAGCGCGTCCAGCACGGCCTGCTGCTGCGCATCGTCGCGCACGCCGGTGCGCCCACCTTCCACGCCCAGTTCCAGCAGCACCTGCAGCTTCTGGCCGCGCTCCTGGAAGAACTTGCCGAGCTGGTCGACCAGCTCGGCCGAGTCCACCAGCGCGAAGAATTCGAAATCCGGATCGCGCAGCAGGTCAGCGATGATTTCCATATTGCGGCGGCCCACCAGCTGGTTGGCCATCAGCACGCGCTTGACGCCGTGCGCATGCGCGGCAGCGGTCTGGTGCGCGGTGGCCAGCGTGATGCCCCACGCGCCGGCGCCGAGCTGGCGCGCAAACAGCTTGGGCGCCATGGTGGTCTTGCCGTGCGGCGCAAGCTGCACGCCGTATTCGTTCATGAAGCGGCGCATCCATTCCAGGTTGTGCGCAAGCCGGTCTTCATAGAGCACCGCGGCCGGCAGGCTCAACTCTTCCTGCAACAGGTTCCAGCCGGTCTGGCCGGCTGCATCCGGGGCGATCGGGGCTTCCATCCGGCCCAGCGCCTTGTTGAGCGGATCGATCACGCCGGCCTGATACTTTATTTCACGCATGCTTGTCATCACCTTGAAAAAATCTGATTGACGTAATGATAGCCCTGAAAATAAGATATTTCATCCTTGTTATAAAGTAACACGCAGATGCCCGGACGGGCTAGCCGGGACAACGCGACTGGCATCCGCCACGTGCGCCAATCACTGTTATAGCCCCTGCCCGCAAGCACTGCAGCTTTCGTCACATTTCTATCCGCCCCGTCTTTCGACCAGACCTGCCACTCATGACCGCGCCCTTCGACATCCTGACCCGCATCGCCGAGCGCGGCCCCGCGCTGCGCCTGGCCGAGCAAAAGGTGGCGCAGGTGGTGCTGGAAGACCTGGCCGGCGCGGCCGCCGCCAGCATCAATGAACTGGCGCGCAAGGCCGGCGTCAGCGAGGCCAGCGTGACGCGCTTTGCCAAGGCCATCGGCTGCCGCGACGTGCGCGACCTGAAGCTGCGCCTGGCCCAGGCCACCGCGGTGGGTGCGCGCTTCCTGCAGCCCGGCAGCGTTCCCGCCGGTGAAGCCACCCCGGCCACGCTGGCCGACAGCATCCACGCCGACATCCTCACCGCGCTGGAAGTCAACCGCGGCATGATGGATGCGCAGCGCATCGAACAGGCCGCGCGCCTGTTGCTTGGCGCACGCATGGTCTACGCTTTTGGCATGGGCGGCGCCTCGTCGTTCATGGCCGACGAGGCGCGCCATCGCCTGGCGCGCCTGGGCCAGCCGGTGGCGAGCTACCAGGACGCCCTGCTGCAGAAGATGGTGGCGGCCACGCTGGGCCGCGACGACGTGGTGCTGGCCTTCTCGGCCAGCGGCCGCGTGCCGGAGATGCTGGCCAGCTGCGATATCGCGCGCGAGTACGGTGCCCGCCTGGTGGCCGTGACCGCGCTGGGCTCGCCGCTGGCCGCGCGTGCCGACGTGCTGCTGCCGGTGCGCACGCTGGAGACGGATTTCATTTTCAAGCCGTCGGCTTCGCGCTACGCCATGCTGATGGTGCTGGACGTGCTGGCCACGCAATGCGCGCTGTTGCAGCCGGACCAGAGCAAAGAGCGACTGCGCCGGCTCAAGTACGTGCTGGACACCCACCGCGGTGAAAGCGGCCCCGCCAGGGGCCCCGACAGCCGCCAGCCGCTGGGAGACTGACCATGCCACACCTGTTCGATACCCTGATTCGCTGCGTTACCCTGATCGACGGCTCCGGCGCCGCCGCGCGCCTGGCCGACGTGGCCCTGCGCGACGGCCGCATCGCCCGCATCGATGAAGCCGGCGCGATCGATCCCGACGCCGCCTCGCATGTAGTCGAAGGCGACGGCCTGGTCCTTGCACCGGGCTTTATCGACGTGCATACGCACGACGATACCAACGTGGTGCGCCAGCCCGAGATGACGCCCAAGCTGTCGCAGGGCGTGACCACGGTGGTGGTCGGCAACTGCGGCATCAGCGCCGCGCCGGTGACGCTGGCGGGCGAGCCGCCCGACCCGATGAACCTGCTCGGCCATGCCGACGCCTTCCGCTACCCGGATTTCAAAAGCTACGTCGATGCGGTGGAAGCCGCGCAGCCTGCGGTCAACGTTGCCGCGCTGGTCGGCCATACCGCGCTGCGCAGCAACCATATGGACCGCTTTGACCGCGCCGCCACGCCGGAAGAAATCGCAGCAATGCGAGCACAGCTGGAAGAAGCGCTGCAGCACGGCGCGCTGGGCCTGTCCACAGGCCTGGCCTACGCCAATGCCTTCAGCGCGCCGACCGATGAGGTGCTGGCGCTGGCCGAACCGCTGGCCAAGGCCGGCGCGCTCTACGCCACCCACCTGCGCAGCGAGTTTGCCGAGATCCTCGACGCCATGGACGAGGCCTTCCGCATCGGCCGCCATGCGCGCGTGCCGGTGGTGATCTCGCACCTGAAATGCGCGGGCGTGGCCAACTGGGGCCGCAGCACCGAGGTGCTGGACGCGCTCGACGGCGCGCAGCGCTGGCAGCCGGTGGGCTGCGACTGCTACCCCTACACCGCCAGTTCCTCCACGCTGGACCTGAAGCAGGTCACCAGCGACTTCGACATCATGGTGACCTGGTCCGAAGGCGCGCCCGAAATGGGCGGCCGCCTGCTGGCCGATATCGCCGCCGAATGGCAGGTCGACCTGCACGAAGCCGCGCGCCGGCTGATGCCCGCGGGCGCGGTCTACCACTGCATGGAAGACGCCGACGTCGACCGCATCCTGAGCCATCCGGCCACGGTGGTCGGCTCGGACGGTCTGCCCAACGACCCGCTGCCGCATCCTCGCCTGTGGGGCGCCTTCCCGCGCGTGCTGGGCCATTACGCCCGCGACCGCGAGCTGTTCCCGCTGACGGTGGCCGTCAACAAGATGACCGGCATGTCCGCCGAGCGCTTCGGGCTGCAGGAGCGCGGCTTCGTGCGCGAAGGCTACTGGGCCGACCTGGTGCTGTTCGACGCCACCACCATCCGCGATGCGGCCAGCTTTACCGATCCCATGCAACCGGCCGAGGGCATTGCCGCGGTCTGGGTCAACGGCGAGCTGTCATGGCAGCAGCGCCAGACCACCGGCGTGCGCGCCGGCCGGTTCCTGCCGCGAGGCTCGCGGCCTGAGTCCGGCGCCGCCTGACCGGCGCGCTGCCCTCCTTCCTTCCCATATCCAACACATCCCAGGAGTACCCATGGACATCAAACGATTCGGCGTCGAAGGCGGCACCGGTACCGGCGGCCAGCACATGCCCTTTGCCCGCGCGGTCGCGGCCGACGGCTGGCTCTACGTCTCCGGCCAGGTGCCGATGGTCAACGGCGAGGTCATCGACGGCGGCATCGTGCCCCAGACCCACCAGGCAATCAAGAACGTGCTGGCCATCCTGACCGAGGCCGGCTACGGCCCCGAGCACGTCGTGCGTTGCGGCGTCTGGCTGGACGACACGCGCGACTTCGCCTCGTTCAACAAGATCTTCAAGGAGTACTTCGGCGCCAACCCGCCCGCGCGCGCCTGCGTGCAGTCGAGCATGGTGGTGGACTGCAAGGTCGAAGTGGACTGCATCGCCTACAAGAAGCCGGCGGCCTGAGCCTGCTGCCTGCGGATTGTGTACTCCCCTCCCCCAACCGCGGAAGAGGGGAAAAACTAAAAACTAACCCCTGCCGCCACAAGCGGCCTTTTTTCCACACAAGGAGACAACATGGGTCCCGTCACCGGAACCACGCTCTTGGTGTATGCGCTGATCGCAGTGATCGCACTGGTGGTGCTGATCGCGCGCTTCAAGCTCAACCCCTTCATTACCCTGGTGGTCGTATCGGTGCTGCTCGGCTTTGCCGTGGGCATGCCGATGGGCGACATCGTCAAGTCCTTTGAAGCCGGTGTCGGCGGCACGCTGGGCCATATCGCGCTGGTGGTGGGCCTTGGCACCATGCTCGGCAAGATGATGGCCGAATCCGGCGGCGCAGAGCGTATCGCGAACACACTGATCGATTTCTTCGGCGCGAAGAACGTGCATTGGGCGATGGCCACCATCGCCTTTATCGTTGGCCTGCCGGTGTTCTTTGAAGTGGGCTTCGTGCTGCTGGTGCCGATCGCCTTCAACGTGGCCAAGCGCACCGGCACGTCGATGGTGCTGGTCGGCATCCCGATGGTGGCCGGCCTGTCCGTGGTGCACGGCCTGATCCCGCCGCACCCGGCCGCGCTGCTGGCGGTGACCGCCTATGGCGCTGACATCGGCAAGACCATCATGTACGCGCTGATCGTGGGCATTCCCACGGCAGCCCTCGCCGGCCCGCTGTTCGCCAAGCTGATGGACCGCTACGTCAAGCTGCCCGAGGTCAACCCGCTGGCGGACCAGTTCACCGAAGAGGATGAGCGCGTCAAGGCATCGCACGAGTTGCCGGGCTTCGGCATCACGGTGTTCACCATCCTGCTGCCCGTGATCCTGATGCTGATCGGCAGCTGGGCCGACCTGTTCACCACGCCCAAGACCTTTGCCAACGACTTCCTGAAACTGATCGGCAACTCGGTGATGGCGCTGCTGATTGCCGCGCTGATGAGCTTCTACACCTTCGGCAAGGCGCGCGGCTTCAACCGCGAGACCATCCTCAAGTTCACCAACGAGTGCGTGGCGCCCACCGCCATCATCACGCTGGTGGTCGGCGCCGGCGGCGGCTTTGGCCGCATCCTGCGCGACTCCGGTATCTCCAACGCCATCGTCGACGTCGCCACCGGCGCCAACGTGTCGGTGCTGGTGCTGGGTTGGCTAGTGGCGGTGATGATCCGCATCGCCACGGGCTCGGCCACGGTGGCCATGACCACCGCCGCGGGCATCGTCGCGCCGATCGCCGCCAGCGTGCCGGGCACCCGCCCGGAACTGCTGGTGCTGACCACCGGCGCCGGCTCGCTGATCCTGTCGCACGTGAACGACGGCGGCTTCTGGCTGGTCAAGGAGTACTTCAACATGACCGTGACCCAGACCTTCCAGACCTGGTCGGTGTGCGAGACCATCATCTCGGTGGTGGCGCTGCTGCTGACGCTGGGCCTGGCCACGGTGATCTGACGCCCTGGGGCGGCGGCCTTGCCGGTGGCGGCAAGACCGCACTCCAGGCCAGGCTTTGGCGGGATCAGAACGGGTGACGTGGCGAAAAAGTGCATTGAAGCAACGGTTTACAAGCCCCCGGACAGCTACTAAGGTCAACCAGTGTGTGACCTGCCGCGAACCGTCCCAATGCCACTAGATCGCCGCTCCTTCCTGGCCCTGGCCGCCGGCCTCGCCGCCTGCGCCGCCCTGCCCGCCGGCGCTGCCACCGTAGCCGTGCCAATGCGCCGCAACATCCCGGGCACCACCGAAGCCCTGCCCGTGATCGGCATGGGCACCGCCGACACCTTCAACGTCGGCACCGGCGCCGATGAACGCAAGCCGCTGGCGGAGGTGATGGGCCTGCTTCTGCAGAGCGAAGGCTCAGTCGTCGATACCGCGCCCAGCTACGGCAGCGCCGAAGCCGTGACCGGCGACCTGCTGCGCGCGGCCAATGCCCGCAGCCGGGTGTTCCTGGCCACCAAGATCTCGGCCAAGTCCGGCGCGCCCGCGCAGGCGCAATGGGCGCACTCGCTGGCCGACCTGCACGTGGACAAGATCGACCTGCTGCAGATACACAACCTGATCGACTGGCAGGCCAACCTGCGCTGGCTGCGCGAGTTGAAGGAACAGGGCCGCATTCGCTACCTGGGCATCACCCATTACCGCGAGGACGCGCACGAGGCGCTGGAGAAGATCGTGCGCAGCGAGCGCGTGGACTTTGTCCAGATCAACTACTCCGTGGCCGAGCGCAATGCCGAGCGTACGCTGCTGCCGCTGTGCGAAGCGCGTGGGGTGGCGGTGCTGGTCAACCGGCCATTCCAGGACGGGCGCCTCTTTCGCGTCGTCAAGGACCGCCCGCTGCCACCGTGGGCCGGCGATATCGACTGCGGCTCGTGGGGCCAGTTGTTCCTGAAGTTCATCGTCAGCCATCCCGCCGTGACCGCGGCGATCCCGGCCACCTCCAAGCCGCGCAACATGGCCGACAACCTTGGGGCCGGACTGGGCCGCATGCCCGATCCCGGCCAGCGCGAGCGCATCGCCGCGCTGCTGCGCTGAGCCGTATCGATCGTGGACGATCCCGCGCGCGACCCGCCTGCCGGTGGCCTGGCCCGGCTGCGGCGCGGTTTCGGCATCCACCCCGGCGAGACCGGCGCCGTGGTGGCCGGCTTCCTGTTTTTCTTCTGCCTGTTCGCCAGCTATTTCATGCTGCGGCCAGTGCGCGAGACCATGGGCATTGCCGGCGGCGTGAAGAACCTGCAGTGGCTGTTCACCGCCACCTTTGTCGTGATGCTGGCCGCGATTCCGCTGTACGGCGCGATCTGCGCCTGGCTGCCGCGGCGCCGCTTCGTGCCCTGGGTGTACGCCTTCTTTATCGCCAACCTGCTGGGCTTTGCCCTGGCCACTCGCGCCCTGCCTGACAACGTCTGGCTGGCGCGCGTGTTCTACGTCTGGCTGTCGGTGTTCAACCTGTTCGTGGTGTCGGTGGCATGGAGCCTGATGGCCGATGTGTTCCGCCCCGAGCAGGCGCGCCGTCTGTTCGCACTGCTGGCCGCCGGCGCCAGCGCGGGCGGGCTGGTCGGGCCCGTGCTGGGCGGCTGGTTGGTGCCGCGGATCGGCCTGACCGGACTGATGCTGCTGTCGGCCGCGCTGCTGGCCGCCACGCTGCCCGGCGTGGGCTGGCTGTTCGGCTGGCGCCGCCGCGCCGGCGCGGGCGTGGTGCAGCCGGGCGAAGCCCCGGCCGGCGCGGCGCAGGATCCGGCCACCCCCATTGGCGGCGGGCTGCTGGCCGGGCTGTCGCTGCTGCTGCGCTCGCGCTACCTGCTCGGCATCGGCCTGTTCGTGATCCTGCTGGCCACGGCCAGTACCTTCCTGTATTTCGAGCAGGCGCGGCTGGTGGCCGAGGCCTTCCCGGAACGCACCCGCCAGACCCAGGTCTTCAGCGCGCTGGATGCTGCCGTGCAGGCGCTGACCATCCTGGTCCAGCTCTTCTTCACCGGCCGCATGGCGCGCCGCTATGGCGTCTCAGTACTGCTGACCGCGGTGCCGCTGGCGGTGGCCTGCGGCTTTCTCGTACTGGCGCTGTTGCCGACCTTCGGCGTGCTGGCCGGCGTGATGATCCTGCGCCGTGTCGGCGAATACGCGCTGCTGCGCCCCGGGCGCGAGATGCTGTTCACCGTGGTCAATCCCGAGACCAAGTACAAGGCCAAGAACGTGATCGACACCGCCGTCTACCGTGCGGGCGATGCAGTCAGTGCGTGGGTCAAGACGGGGATCGATGCGCTGTCGGGCCATCCCGCCACGGTGGCGCTGGCTGGCGCGGTGCTGGCGCTGGCGTGGGCGGGACTGGGGTGGTGGCTGGGGCGGCGGCATGAGGGGCAGCTGGGCCCGCCGGATGCCAGTCTGCGCCGTGCCGTGGGGAATACCGCTGCACGCTAGTGCTCAGGACAAGGGTTTTCCCGGTTGACGCTGTGTCTGCGAAGCCATACATTGGCCACGCAGATCTAGATAAGAGACCATCTGTAAGATGGTCTCTTCGCGCCTTGCAGTCGCTGCGGCCTCTTACAGAACAAATAAGAGGAGACCGCCGTGCAACGCTCTGCCATCAAAATTCGTGGCATCGATGATGTCATTGCCTACATAGATTCCTGCCCAGGCATTCGCGGCAGGGCCGGTGTCATCTGGTGGCTCGCACTCGGCGGGCTATTCCTTGATGCGTTTTCCAATTCTGCGCTGAGCGCCGGCCTCGGGCCGATGACGCGCAACCTTCAACTCGCGCCCGCAAAGGTCGCCCTGTTGACCTCGTTTGCCTCCTGGGTGGCCATTGCCTTCAACCCTATCGGCGGCTGGATGGCCGACCGCTGGGGCCGCGTCCGCCCGCTGATTCTCGCCAAGGTCCTGGCTGTGGTCGGCGCATTGCTGGTGGTGTTTGCCCCCGGCTTCGAGGTGATCCTGGCCGGGCGCTTCTTTGTCGGTGCGGCCTACGGCATCGACTTTGCCATCGCCATGGCGGTGCTGGCGGAGTTCACGCCGGTGAAGCTCAAGAGTCGGCTGAACACGTGGCAAGGCATGTGGTACACGGCCGTCTGCTCCAACTTGCTGCTGGCACTGCTGTTCTACTCCTGGGACGTTGGCGATACGATCTGGCGCTACTCAGTGGCAGCCACCGCGGTCTTTGGCGTGATCATCCTGCTGCTGCAAGGCTTGTTCCTGGTGGAAAGCCCGATCTGGCTGGCACGCAAGGAATGGCTCGATGCCGCCGCGCATGCCATGACGCGCATCTACGGACGTGAGTTCGTTGCCGCCCCGCCCGCGGAACGCATCCCCGTCCTCAACCAGGCGCGCCGCGGCCTGGCCAATGTGCTGTTGATCTTCCGCGGCGTCTACCTGCCGCGCACCATCCTGGCGGCCACCGTGCAGATCGGGCAGTCGATCCAGTACTTCGCGATCGGCTGGTACCTGCCGCTGATCAGTGCGGCCCTGTTCGGCAAGGACTTTGTCTACGCGACGATCGGCGCGCTGGTCTTCAACGTCTGCGGCATCTTTGGCGGCTTCCTCTCGCCCTTTATAGGCCGGAAGCTGGGCCTGCGCCGCGCCTCGGCATTCGGCTTTGCGGCGGTATTCGCCATGCTGCTGATCCTGGGCCTGTTTAACGGCAAGATGCCGATGTGGATGGCAGTGGTCGTTCCGTCGCTGTTCATCCTGTTCCACTCGGGCGGGCCCGGCGCAAACGGCAAGAGCCTGTCGTCACTGTCTTTCCGCAGCGAACTGCGCGCGGGCGCCAACGGCATCATCGGCGCGCTCGGTGCCATAGGCGCTGCACTGGGCCTGCTGGTCTTCCCGCTGTTCCGCGCACAGTATGGGCTGGAGACCACCTTCCTGATTCTCTCCGTGGTCCCGCTGCTGGCAAGCATCATCTGCTTTGCGATCCGCTGGGACCCGACCCGCACCACCATCAACCCCGACAATGAAGCCGACGCCCCGCAGTTCAAGGGCGATGTGCCGGACGCTCCGGGCTTCATGAATCCCGCGATTGAAAAGGCCCGCCCATGACCCAGCGCAGAAATGTCATCCTTGCGATCGATGAGGGCACCTCAGGCACGCGGGCAGCGGTGGTGGCCGCCGACGGTCATGTCATGTGCCTCGAGTACACCACGCTTGAGGTCCGATCCCCCTGCCCTGGCGTGGTCGAACAGGACGCCAACGTCTTGCTCGACAAAACCCTGGCGGTTTGCCGCGCCACCCTGGCGCAGGCTGCTCGCGAAAACCTGACTGTCACCGCCCTCGCCATCGCCACCCAGCGCGCCACCGCGGTACTGTGGGACACGCAGACCGGACGTGCGCTGGTACCCGCCATGGTGTGGCAGGACACGCGGTACGCGGCCGATCTTGACCAGCTCGCGCCGGCATGGGACGCAAATCTGCGCAAAACGGTCGGCCGCCCCACCGGTGTACGCTCGCCATACCTGTGGGCAGCGCGGCACCTGCGCGACACGCCGGCTGTGGCTGACGCCTTCAGTGCGCGCCGGCTCGCCTTCGGCACCATCGACAGCTGGCTGCTCTGGCACCTGTCGACGGCACGCGCATGCATCACCACGCCGACCAACGCCACCTCCTGCAACGCCTACGTGCTGACCGGGCATCGCTACCAGCTCGACTGGATCGACGCGCTTGGCTTTCCGCGTGAACTGCTGCCTGAGCTGCGCCAGGATGCGGACGACTTCGGCCGCACGCGGCCGGACGTGCTGGGTATCGACGTACCGATCCTGGCTTGTGCCGGGGACCAGCTCGCCGGCGCAATCGGCCTGGGATGTCTCGATGCCGGCCAGGCGATGTGCCTGCATGGCACCGGCAGCTTCGTCGATCTGGTAGTCGGCCCGAACCTTCCCGCACGCAGTGGCAAGTCGGACAGCACCCTGACCATGACCGCGCGCCGGCAGCTGGGCGTGTCGCACTTCTCCGTCGAAACCTTTGTCGCCACCACCGGCTCCGCGCTCAACTGGGTCTGCGACAAGCTCGGCTGGTTTCAGAACGCCAGGCAAATCAGTGCGCTGGCCAGCACTGTTGCGTCGTCACGGGGCGTGACCTTTATTCCCGCGCTGACAGGGCTGCGGGTCCCACGCATGCAGCCTGAAGCGCGCGCAGCATTGACCGGTATCTCGATGGCAACGACGCAGGCCGAGATGGCCTTTGCCATCCTCGAAGGCATTGCGCATTCGGTAACTTCATGCATCGAGGCAAACCGGGAGATCGCGGGCGTGCCGGTGTCGGAGCTCGTGGTTGGCGGCGGCTTGTCCGGCAGCGATGCGCTGCTGCAAATGCAGGCGGATCTCAGCGGAATTCCCATCCACCGCATGAAGGAGACCGACCGCGCCAGCCTGCGCGGCATCGCTTACCTTGCCGGCTCATCCGGCCTGCTTTGGGATTCCATGCAGCAGGCCCGTGCCACCACCACCCCGGACGCGGTATTCGAACCGGCGATCAGCGCCGATGAACGTGCCCAGCGGCGCGCGCGCTGGAATGCGCGGGTGGCATCCGAGCTCAACCATGCGGACGCGCTTGCGGTCCATTAATCAGGAGCAACAACAGACATGGTGATTTTTCCATCCCGCAGCGCTAACCGCGAGCGCGCCGCCATGACCAGCACCGAGCCGTTGCGGCTGGTGCGCCGGGACCTGCTTGACCGCCTGGAGACAGATGCATTCGACATCCTGGTGGTCGGTGGTGGTGTGACGGGCACCTACGCCGCGCTGGATGCCAGCTTGCGCGGCTATCGCGTGGCGCTGGTTGAAAAGTGCGACTTCGCCGCGGGGACTTCGTCCAAGTCATCCAAGATGGTGCACGGCGGCCTGCGCTATATCGAGCAGGGCAATCTCGGCCTGGTGCGCCATTCACTGCTGGAGCGCCAGCGCCTGCGCCGCAACGCGCGCCACCTGGTGCAACGGCTGCCGTTCCTGTTCCCGGTGATGGAGCGCAACGGCGTGTTCGACAAGCGCCTGGCCAAGGCCTTCGAGAGCCTGCTCTGGACCTACGACCTCGCCGGTGGCTGGCGCGAGGGAATCCTGCACCAGAAGCTGACCAAGGCCGAGGTGCTGTCCCACTGCCCGACCTTCAATGAGGAACATCTGACCGGCGGCTACCTGTACTTCGATGCGCGCGTCGACGATGCCCGCCTGACACTGAACATCGCGCGCACGGCAGCGTTCCATGGCGCGGCCGTGGTCAATCACGCGACCGTCGCCGAGATCACCCGCGACGGCCACGGCAAGGTGGATGGCGCCATTGTCCACGCCGGCGAGCGCGAGATCCGCGTGCGCGCAGGCGTGGTCATCATGGCTACCGGCGTCTGGCTGCGCGACTGGACCGGACGCAGGAAGGGCGAGGCCAGGACCCTGCACATTCGCCCCGCCAAGGGCGTCCACGTTGCCATCCCGTGGCTGAAGATCCGCAATGACTGCACGGTGACGATCCCGGTGCCCGGGCGCAGCCGCCGGGCAACCATCACGCGGTGGGGCAATGTGTCCTACCTTGGCACCACCGACGAAGACTATGTGGGCGACCTCGACAATGTCATGTGCACCCGGCAGGAACTCGACTTCCTGCTGGAGGGCGCGCGCTCGGCACTAAAGACCGACCTGACGCCGGAAGACGTGGTGGGCAGCATCGCGGGGTGTCGCCCGCTGGTGGCGCCGCCCGGCGGCAAGACCCTGGAAATCAAGCGCAATCACGAGATTCATACCGCGGACGACGGTCTGGTGACCATCGTCGGCGGCAAGCTCACGACCTCGCGGCACATGGCCGAGCAAACCATCGATGCAGCGCAGAAGGTCATCGGCAAGCGCAGCAAGTGCCTGACCAAAGCGGCCTATCTGCTCGGGGCGGCTGGCTATGACGCGCAGGCCATCGTCGCATCCGGCGGCATGTCCGCGCACCTGGGCGAGCGCTACGGCACAGAGGCGCGCTTTGTCAGCGACATCCTGCAGGCGGACGCCACCCTGGCTAGGCCGATCGTCGAAGGCCTGCCCTATACCGAGGCCGAAATCGTCTACGCCGTGCGCCATGAACTGGCCGGCACGGTTGACGACGTCTTGTCACGACGCATCCGCGCCCGCCTGATGGCGCGCGATGCCTCCGCCCGGGCCGCAGCGCGGGTGGGCCAGATCCTCCAGGCCGAACTCGGATTGTCCGAGGCGGCCGTGGCGCGGCAGGTCAGCGAATACCTGGCCGCCGTCGCCCTCGAAAAATCCGTCCTCATGGGAGACTCAGCATGATCAGCAAGGAAGCCATCAAGCGCGGCTACAACCGCGGCAACTACGTCGTCGGCGCCCACACGCCGCCGGGCTATGCGGCAAACATCCAAGACACCCCGGATGCGCCGGGCCTGCAACGTGACACCATTTCCGTCTGCGCGGCCGATCTCGCGGCCCTGCGCAAAGTGGCCGACGAGGTCTTGACCGATACCGCCGATGTCGTGGCGTGGACCCGCGACTGGTGGGCCGGATCGATGATCACAGAGACCGCAGGCAAGCCCGCCACGCCGCGCGGGGTCATCGTACGCGCTTCCACCGTGGAACAGGTGCAGGCAGTCATGCGCATTGCCAGCGCCAGTGCCATTCCGGTCACCGTATCGGCCGGCCGCAGCAACGTGACGGGCGCCGCCCTGCCCGTGCGCGGCGGAATCGTGCTGGACGTGTGCGGCCTTAACAAGCTGGTCGGATTCGACAAGGACAGCCAGATCGTCGACGTGGAAGCCGGCATGTTCGGCGACATCTTCGAGGAGACCATGCAGAAGGAATTCGGCATGACGATGGGCCACTGGCCATCATCGTACGCGATCAGCACGGTCGGCGGATGGGCAGCCTGCCGCGGCGCCGGTCAGTTGTCCACGCGCTACGGCAAGATCGAGGACATGGTGTTTGGCATGGACGTGGTGCTGGCCGACGGCAGCCTGGTCACCGTAGGCGGCTACTCGCGCGCGGCATTGGGCCCGGATCTGCAGCAACTGTTCATCGGGTCCGAAGGCATGCTGGGCGTGATCGTGCGCGTGCGCCTCAAGCTGCACCGCCTGCCCGACTACGGGCGTGCCATCGCCTATGGCTTCAAGACCTTTGCCATTGGCCTGGACGCCTGCCGCGAGATCATGCAACGCGGGGCCAACCCCGCCGCGCTGCGGCTCTATGACAAACTGGAGAGCGGAGTGCAGTTCGGGCTGCCCGACACCAACGTCCTGCTGGTTGCCGACGAGGGCTCGCGCGAGATGGTCGATGCGGTGATGACGATCAGCGAGCGCGTGTGCCAGGAACGTGGTGACAAGCTGGACAGCGCGGCGATTTTCGAACGCTGGCTCGATACGCGCTACCTGACGGGCAAGAGCGCCGAGGGCTTCAAGCGCAGCCCCGGCTTTGTCGCCGACACGCTCGAAATGTCGGGACCGTGGCGCGACCTGGCTGCCATCTACACGGACGTTGTCAAGGCCATCAATGCCGTGCCGGGCACCCTCGCCGGCTCCGCGCATCAGTCGCACGCCTATGTGGACGGCGCCTGCCTGTACTTCTCGCTGCGCGGCGAGGTCGCGGTGGAGGACCGCCAGAAGTGGTATCACCAGGCATGGGATGCTGCCAATGCGGTGCTGATCCAATACAATGCGGCACTGAGCCACCACCACGGAATCGGACTGCTGCGCGCGCCATACATGGCCTCGTCGCTGGACACGGCATTCCCGCTGCTGGCGGCAGTCAAGCAGGCACTTGACCCGCAGAATATCCTGAACCCAGGCAAGCTGGGTCTCAGTGACGTGCTCACCAACGAACCGAAGTAACCAGCATGGACAGGTCCCTCGGTGCGCGCCTGACGCGACACCCCGTCATCGGCACACTCTACGGTGTTGACCAGATCGACGCCATCTTTGAAAGCGTGGCCGAAGTCTGCATCGTCGCCAACGTGGAGTTGCGCAAGCTGCAGCCCGTCATCGCCACGCTGGCCAGCGCTGGCAAGTACGTCATCGTCAATATCGACAGCTGCGAAGGCTTGTCGCAGGACAAGGGCGGGGTGGATTATCTGGCCGACATCGGGGTGACCAGTCTGGTTTCCACGCGCGTGGCAACGATCCAGCGGGCCAACCGCGCGGGCATGGTGACGATGCAGAAGGTCTTTGTGACCGACCGTTCCACCTGGCCGCGCAGCGTCAAGGCGCTCGAACAGAGCGACCCGAACCTGGTGCAGCTGATGCCGGCGCCGATGCTGTCGCACCTGCCCGAAGCGGACCGCAAGGCGCTGCCGCCGATCGTGACATCAGGCTTTGTCTGCAATCGGGATGATATCCGCAGCGCGCTCGCACATGGCGCTGTGGCCGTCTCCACCAGCGACCGCAAGCTCTGGAATCTGGAAGCGAGAGCGCTCAAGGCGTAAGAGTCCCGCCTGGCGCCGCCTGGGCAGTTTCGCTGAACGATGATCGGCCAAAACTGGCCTGCTGCGGCAGGAAGATCGTATAGTCATGTCCTCGGACCTGGCTTGCCCCCGCGCCGCGCCGGCCGTCGCCGCGCAGCCTGCAAGCCCCCCCCACATTCCTGATCCCGGAGGACTCCCCCATGAAAACCAAAGCCGCCATCGCCTGGAAAGCCGGTGCCCCGCTGACCATTGAAGACGTGGACCTGGACGGCCCGCGCGCCGGGGAAGTGCTGGTGGAAGTCAAGGCCACCGGTATCTGCCATACCGACTACTACACACTGTCTGGAGCCGACCCGGAAGGCATCTTCCCGGCGATCCTGGGCCACGAGGGCGCAGGCATCGTCACCGACGTCGGCCCTGGCGTCACCTCGCTCAAGCCTGGCGACCACGTGATCCCGCTGTACACGCCGGAATGCCGCCAGTGCAAGTTCTGCCTGTCGCGCAAGACCAACCTGTGCCAGGCAATCCGCGCCACCCAGGGCAAGGGCCTGATGCCGGACGGCACCTCGCGCTTCTCGATCGACGGCAAGCCGATCTTCCACTACATGGGCACCTCGACCTTCGCCAACCACATCGTGGTGCCGGAGATCGCGCTGGCCAAGATCCGCCCGGATGCGCCGTTCGACAAGGTCTGCTATATCGGCTGCGGCGTCACCACCGGCGTGGGCGCGGTGCTGTTCACCGCCAAGGTGGAAGCCGGCGCCAATGTGGTGGTGTTCGGCCTGGGCGGCATCGGCCTGAACGTGATCCAGGCGGCCAAGATGGTAGGCGCCGACAAGATCATCGGCGTAGACCTGAACCCTGGCCGCGAAGCCATGGCGCGCAAGTTCGGCATGACCCACTTCATCAACCCGAAGGACGTGGAGAACGTGGTCGACCACATCATCCAGCTGACCGACGGCGGTGCCGACTATTCGTTCGAATGCATCGGCAACACGCAGGTCATGCGCCAGGCGCTGGAGTGCTGCCACAAGGGCTGGGGCAAGTCGATCATCATCGGCGTGGCCGAGGCCGGCGCGGAGATCTCAACGCGCCCGTTCCAACTGGTGACGGGGCGCGAATGGAAGGGTTCGGCCTTCGGCGGCGCGCGCGGGCGCACTGACGTGCCGAAGATCGTCGACTGGTACATGGAAGGCAAGCTCAATATCGACGACCTGATCACGCATACGCTGCCGCTGGAGCGCATCAACGAGGGCTTCGACCTGATGAAGCGCGGCGAGTCGATCCGCTCCGTGGTGCTGTACTGAGGACGGCGCCGACATGGAACTGATCTCGCAACACGGCTGCTACGGAGGCGTGCAGCGCTTCTATCGCCATGACTCGGCGGCCATCGGGCTGCCGATGCGTTTCTCGGTCTACCTGCCGCCGCAGGCGCAGGGAGGCGGCAAGGTGCCGGTGCTGTTCTACCTGGCCGGCCTGACCTGCACCGAAGAAACCTTCATGATCAAGGCCGGTGCGCAGCGCTTTGCCGCCGAGCACGGCCTGATGCTGGTGGCGCCCGATACCAGCCCGCGCGGCGCGGGCCTGCCGGGCGAGGCCGATGCCTGGGACTTCGGCGTGGGTGCCGGGTTCTATGTCGATGCCACCGAGGCGCCGTGGCAGGAGTACTGGCGCATGGAAAGCTACGTGGCCGACGAGCTGTTCGGGCTGGTCACCACCGCGTTGCCGGGCGATGCCGGCCGTGTCGGCATCTTCGGGCATTCCATGGGCGGGCACGGCGCGCTGGTGCTGGCACAGCGCCATCCGCAGCGCTTCCGCTCGGTGTCGGCGTTTGCGCCGATCGCCGCGCCGTCACGCTGCCCGTGGGGGGAGAAGGCTTTTACCGGCTACCTGGGCAGCGACCGCGCCGCGTGGGCCGAATATGACGCCAGCGAGCTGATGGCACGCCAGCAGGGCGCGCCCTTCCCGGCCGGCATCCTGGTCGACCAGGGACTGGACGACCAGTTCCTGCAAAGCCAGCTGCATCCGGAAGCATTCGCGGCGGCCTGCCAGGCCGTCGGCCAGCCGCTGACGCTGCGCCGGCATAGCGGCTACGACCACGGCTACTACTTCATTACGACCTTTATCGCCGACCACATCCGGCATCACGCCGGACAGCTCTAGCGCCTGAGCGCTCAAACGCACCCACTGCCCCGCACCGCCCCCCAATCAGGGGATGCCCGGTGCCGGGCCCGACCCCATAATTGCTGCTCGACCGGCCCCAGAGCCGGAACAAGATGGGGTCACATCATGAACCACGTCGTCTCCCTCGGCGGCTATATCCTCGGCTGCCTGGCAGCGCTGCTGATCGCCGCGCGGTGGTTGTTGCGCAATGACCCGGCGCTGTGCGCCGACTAGCCGCGCGAAGCGCCACGACGAAGCGACTAGCCCAGGCGCCGCGGCAGCCCCGGCACAGGAGGCGGCCGCCTCACATGCCACGGACAGCGCGACGGCGCCCCCCCCCGGCGGCGCCCGCAGGGCCCGCTCGCCCCTTATCATTACGGGTCGCGCCGGTCCGGCGCATTCCAGCCACGCCGCCGCCAGCCCCTGTCCGATGTCCGTGCCGATCGCCCTGCTCACCATCACGACTGCCCTCAGCGCCATGATGCTGGCCATCGTGTGGTCGCTGCGCCGCTGCGAGCTGCCCGGCGTGGGCGAATGGTGCAATGCCAACCTGACCGCAACCGGAGCGTTGGTGCTGTTCTCGCTGCGCAGCATGATTCCGGATTTGTTGTCGGTCGGCGTTGCCAACGCCGCGCTGGCGTGGTCGCTGGCGCTGTTCTACGCCGGCAGCGTTCGCTTCTGCGGCGGCGTGCCGCCGTGGCGGCGGCTGCTGGCGGCAACGGCGGTGACAACTGCGGGCGTGATTGTCTGGCGCCATGCCGTCGACGTCTTCACCACGCGCGTCGTCATTGTCTCGGTCTTCCATGCGGTGCTGTGCGCGCTGGTCGGGCTAACCTTGCTGCGCCGCCGCCCGCGCGGACAATCGGCACGGTTCTTTATCACGACCGCCTGCTTCGCGCTGTTCTTCGCCACCGGCCATGCAGTGCGCGGCACACTGTCCGCGCTGCAGTGGCTGGGCAATCCCTACCTGCAGGAATCGATGCTGGTCAACACAGTTTTCCTGACCCTGGGCGCACTGGTGATGCCGGCGATGACCATGGGCGCGGTGCTGATGATCCATGACGCCATCGTGCGCCGGCTTGAAGCGGTCGCCAATACCGATACGCTGACGGGCGTGCTGTCGCGCAAGGCGTTCGAGGAAGGCGCCCAGCGCGAGCTGGCGCGCGCCGCCGGCGGCAATCCGGCCCCCGCGCTGCTGATCGTCGACATCGACCATTTCAAGTCGGTCAACGACACCTACGGCCACGCGGCCGGCGATGTCGTGCTGCAGGCGTTCGCAAGACTGGCGGCGGCGCAACTGCGGCCCGGCGACCTGCTGGGCCGCCTCGGCGGCGAAGAGTTCATGGTGCTGCTGCCCGCGACCGGCGAGGCGGGTGCCAGCGCGGTGGCGGAGCGCATCCGCGCCAGCGTGCAGCGCCAAGCTGTCACGACGGTCGCGTCGGACGGCAACAGCCACACCGTGCGCTATACCGTCAGCGGCGGTACCGCCGGCTGGCATCCGGGCCTGACGCTGGCGCAGCTGAGCGCGCGTGCCGATGCGGCGCTGTATCGCGCCAAGGTGGACGGGCGCAATCGTATCGCAGCGCATAGCGTACCAGACTTGGCCACGCAGACCGCACCAGAAGGCGCGCACACGCTCTGACTGCTAATAGCTACAGTCGCCCGCGGCGGTGATTGAGAACGACAACTACCTTCCGCTGTCATGCGTGACGCTCAGCGTCGGCGGTACCTCCGGATGCCGATGCTCCGGGCCTCAAGGCTAAAACAAGGCGCGCTCGCCCTCGGTGGCACACGCCCTTCGTCGCTGCACCGTGTTTGCCCGCGACCAGCACCCGCATGCCATGCTGGAACAGCAGGCTCGGTATCGCGGCGCAGCACGAAATATGATAATTAAGGCGCATTCTCGATTGCAAACGCAATCACAGCGGCTCGATGCTTCTTTGGAAGCCTATGAAATACAAGCAGCAACTCGGCTTCGTCGTCTGCTGACGCATAGAAATAGGACGTGGGCACCTTCAGCACGGCTGCTAACTTTTCTACAAGCAGCCAATCGGGTGTTCTTTTCCCGAGCTCGTACCGATTCATTCGCGTGCTGGCAGACATAGGGTCCAGCCCGGATTCAATCCCCAGCTTTTCTTGCGATAACCCGGCACGATGCCGCGCCTCCTTAAGTCGTTTCGCGAGTACTGACATTTCTGCCTTCTAGTTGGTGAAGACAGGAATCGTCCGGCGTTGTGCTGGTGCAAATACTACCGATTTGGTAGTATTCAAATTCTTTGGGATGACCAAGAGGGTGCGGGGCTTCATCTGATTACGGCAAGGCGGCAATTGCCGAGCCCAGTATCGCCTCGCTCCTCTGTGAAGTGAACCTTCCAGGAGGCAACGAAATGATCAAATCCCTGATCACCGTCGAACAACGCGCACAGCTGCTCGCAAACGGCCAAGCATACGCAGCCGGCCACGCTGGCGACCCGCGGCCCGTGGTGCGGCTGTTTACCCCTGACGCGCATGCGACATGGGTCTTGGCCGCGCTCGACCCGGCCGATGGTGACACCGCCTATGGTCTGTGCGACGTGGGTATCGGCATGCCCGAACTAGGCCATGTAAGGCTGTCCGACCTTGCATCCATCGTCGGGCCGCTCAAGAGGCCGATTCTCCGGGACCTGTACTTTAGGCCAACGCGACCGCTATCGGCGTATGCGCAGCTGGCGCAGCTCGACGGCTCGATTCCCGACTGACCGATCCGGTTGGTCCACTCCTGATGGCTGCCCAGGCAGCCCCTACGGCGCCCCATTAGTAGTTGCAGCGGGGGCTGCCGCTGTTCGCTCAGCGCAAACAACATGGAAAGACCGATGGCGTTGGCACCACTTGATGCCCTGGTGCTTCCATGCAGCGTGGCACATGCCTGATCGGCATCGCTCACGCGCAACCAATGGGGTCTTGGTCTCAAAAGGACCAGCCCTGACCGAAGTCCATTGATCACTACCTGACGAGGACCGAACGTGAATCCACAACAAGAACCGCATGTGAATCTCCTGAGCGTACCGGGCGGCGTCTTACCCGCACCGGCGCGCACGCTGGCTGCTCGCGACTACAAGACCTTGGGTCTTGCCGCCCTCGGCGGCACGCTCGAATTCTATGACTTCGTCATCTACGTCTTCTTCGTCACGGTACTGGGCGCGCTATTCTTCCCGCCCAACATGCCAGAT